>JBEELA010000350.1:0-4391 GCA_041168365.1 Planctomycetota bacterium | reverse complement strand
AAGCTGCAGAGACAGTGGTGATTGACGAATCGCTTTCGATTGCGCTTCGAGAGCATGGACTTTCGTCTTTATTGCCACCAGCAAATCTTGCCGCCACAAGTCAAGGTCGCAGTGCGATCGAAGCGCAGGCGAGAGCTCAGCCCATTTTGCTCTTGGAGAGTGCAAACAACACGAACGCTATTCAAGTTGGTTTTGGTAGAGCGCCTGTGCGACCGCCTGGTCTTGGATTTGGAACATTCCTGCCTGCGGCAAGCTTGCACGAAATTCGCGCAGGAATTTTGCAGTCGCCACCGATCGATTGGTCAACGAGCGCAGGAATTCGGCGCCGACCCTTTGGTTGGGAGTTGTTGGTTGAATGTCGTTGCCCGCAGGGGGCAAATCCAATGAAAGACGAAGTCACTGTGGTGTTGGGCGCAGGATCGTTGCACACCATCTCAATTCGATCAGACGGCTCTGTGGATTCGGATGATTCCGGGGTTCGCGAAACGCTCGCAGTTCACCGTTCGAAAGATCGTTGGCGTGTGCGCCTGCCACTGCCCGATCGATGGGTAGCCCCGAGCGATGGACGACCAGGTCGCATGGAGATTTCAATCGAACGACTCATCGAAGGTTCAGATTCAGATGCGCCGCCATTATTTGCTCGGCGCCAGTTCGCGGGGGTTGCGCCTCTTGGAATCCATCCAACGGCGAAGAGAATTCCGCTTGATCTATCGAGTTGGGGACTCTCGAGCGTTACACTCGCACCATGAAAGGTGCTCATCAATCGAAGAAGTCTGATGCTTCGGAAAGTTCCGTCGATCCCAAAACTGAAGGTGCAAGCGCATCATCGAACAACGCATCGAACGAGGTTTCCAACCCACGCGTGATTGCGCTACTGAATCAAAAGGGTGGGGTTGGCAAAACCACTTCCACAGCAAATGTCGGCGCGGCTTTCGCATTGGCAGGATTGCGCACGCTTGTGGTTGATCTTGATCCTCAGTCGAATCTTTCTCTGCACTTTGGTCACGAGCCCGCGCCCGACCAGCCAACAGTGCGCGATCTCTTCATGAACCCAGATATTGCAGCAAGCGAATTGATTCGGCAGGCGCGGGCCAATCTCTGGTTCATTCCAAGCGACACAGAGCTCGCGCTTGTTGAAGGGGAATTGGCGCTTCAGCCGAATATGCAGCACATTCTTGCAGAGCGATTGGCACCAGTGATGCCATCTTTCGATGTGGTGCTACTCGATTGTCCTCCAAGCCTTGGAGTATTGACAGTCAATGCATTGACGATTGCCGACGAAGTTGTCGTACCAACGCAGGCGCAATATCTGGCTCTGCGCGGTCTTGAGAAATTGTTAGAGACAGTCTTGTTGGTGCAACGCGCACTCAATTCGCGCTTGAAAGTCGCAGGTGTCTTGCTCTGCATGCACGAGTCACAGTCCAGTCATGGCAAAGCAGTCGTTGAAGAAATGGATAATTACTTTGCGAAGTTTCGTGGCAGCGGATTGCCATGGGAAGATGCGGTTGTGTTGCGACCTGCGGTTCGACGCAATATAAAATTGGCAGAAGCTCCAAGTTTCGGTCAGACGATCTTTGATTACGCTCCGACTTGCGCAGGCGCTGCGGATTATCGCGCGCTTGCTGAAGCATTGCGTCAACGGTGGAAACCCGTTGAATCTCGGGCAGATTTTGCCACTTCTGTGGGAATCGCCGCGTCGTGACGGATGTGGCTTCTCGATCAATCCCACAACTCGGCGCTGCAGGTCTGCGCATTTGGCGAATCATTGCGGTGCTTGTATTTGTTGTCGCATCGATTGCGACACATTGGCCTAATTTGGCTTTCGGTTCTGGTGCACCAAGCGATAAAATTCTGCATGCAGTCACATTTGGTGTATTGACATTTCTGTTGTGGCGATCGCGGTGGATCAATCGCGTTTGGATTCTTGCGCTGTTCATGGTTGTGTATTCCGCCATTGATGAACGTACACAGTCACTTCCATGGATTCGACGGCACACATCTCTTGAAGATTGGAATGCGGATCTGATAGGTATCGCTTTGGCATGTCTTTTGATAGTGCAGAATCCAAGTCCGAAAACTTTTGTGGGCAAGATGCGTGCGGCGCTTGTGGATGCTGCCGAGAATGAAATGTTTTGTAGGCCGTTTACTTGGATTGCTTTGGCGACTTCTGCAGCACTTGGAGTACTTGTGGGTGTGCCATTAACAGTGGCTGTCGGCAATATAATTTTCCGAGATCAGCATCCTTGGCAAACCGCATTTCTTGGTGGAGTTTTTTTTGCAGCAGTTGGTATCGATCTCACATGGCGTTCCGCTTTGCGAGCCGCAGCATTGCGACTCGCACGTGAACGATTATGTTTTCTCTGCGGGCAACATATTGCAGACGAGAATCAAACCTTCGCAGGATCTTGCATGAACTGTGGTGAAAAGTGGCGCCATGCGCAGTGGGTTCCTCTCGCGCAAGTGCGACGAAGCGCCGTGCCTGCATCCCTTCTCAGCCGATTTGTTTTCGGACTGCTTGGAGCAATCGGAATTATGGCCGTCCTATTCTTTATGCAGGTCACTTTGCGGCTGGGAGAAAATCAATGGCTCTCGGCTGAGATGACTGATTTGTGCTCGTACGCATTTGCCATCGCGGGGATTACCTTGGTTCTTCGTTTTATGTCCGCGCCATATCGGCGGCATCTTGCGAAAGAGGGGTCGAATTGCATTGCGTGCGGTCACGATTTGCAGGGCACATCCACTTTGAGAGAAGTTGGGAATTGCCCAGAGTGTGCAACAGAATTTGTTCGAATCACCGAATAGGATTGTTGTATGGCTCTCAACAACGTTGTCATCATTGGCGGAGGAATCGCTGGTCTCTGTGCGGCAATTCACTGCGAGCGACGAGGTCTCGACTGGATATTGCTCGAAGCATCCGATCGTCTTGGTGGTCGAGTCGGATCTCGAATGATCGGTGGTTGCAGAATTGATCGTGGATTCGCAGTTCTGTTGACGGCATATCCAGAATTGAGCGGCATGATCGACCTTGAACAACTCGATCTGCGAACTTTTCAGTCCGGAGCGCGAATACGGCGCGGTGCAACTTTCATTCGAGTTGCGAATCCTCTGCGTCACCCAATACGTGGCGTTATTTCTGCGCTGACTGGCGCAATCGGCCTGATCGACGCTTTTCGCATTCTTCCTATTGCGATGCGTGCGGCGTTCGGTCGTTCGCTCATCGATCCAGATGCATCGCATGGATTTTCCGCACGCGATTTGTTGCGCCGGACGAAAGTCTCTGAGCAACTTATTGATCAATTTTTTCGCCCATTTTTCGGCGGAGTTTTTCTCGATGGTTCGCTTGGTGCCGACGCTGCAGCTTTCGAGTTTCGTCTGGCAATGTTCGCGCGCGGTGCCGCAACACTTCCACGCGAAGGGATGGGCGCAATTGCCCAGCAACTGATTGCACAGATTCCAAATGAGCGGATACGCATGGCGACGGCTGTGCTCGAAATCAATCGCCTCGGCGAAGACGCGACTTCGACTCGTTGGTGTGTTACGACGAATGCTGTTCAGACATACGATGCGAGTGCGATCATCATCGCGCTCGATGCCGACGGTGCTCGATCGCTGCTCCCATCTCTTCCATTGCGTGCTTGGTGTTCGACCGCGGCGATCACTTGGCGAGTAGGAGCTGAAAAGCTTCCTTCAGCGCTTCGAGAACCCATCGTGCTTCTCGATGGAGATGGCGATGGACCAGTCAACCATCTGTGCTCTCCAACATCAGTCGTCGCTGCATATGCGCCAGATGGGACGAGCCTGATCAGCGGCAATGTGATCGATCCAGTCGCTCTCAAACTGAGCGACCGAGAACTCGAGCATTCTGCACGAGAGCAAATGGCGAAATGGTTTTCGGAAGAAGCGATACGTGAATGGAAAATCGTTTGCATCGAGCGCATTCAACACGCTCTTCCACGGCAACATCCGCAGGATTTCGAGGCGCGGCCGAAGATGGATCAAGGCAACGGTCTGTTTCTTGCTGGAGATCACGTGACAGATGGTTCGATCAATGGCGCCATGCGCTCGGGCCGCATTGCCGCAGACGCAGTCAGCGCATTACATCGATGAGCGCGTGGGCTATTTGTTTGGAGGCGGGGCAAAGCCTTCGAGCAGAACCGATTGCGAGGTTGTCGGCAGTACCAGAGGAATTCCAGCCGAGGGCGCAGTAGAAAAAGTTGCATCAGTTGCTGGTCGAACCTGCAAAACTGCGGGGCTCATCATCGGCTCAATTTGATTGAGCGCGATTTCAACTCTCGCTGTGCGCGTATCCTTCGCAAAGTTGAGCACAGTTGTATTTCCTCTGGCTTGCTGAGAAATGAAGCTCCAACCAGCATCATCAAATCGATCTCGGG
>JBEELA010000349.1:0-3462 GCA_041168365.1 Planctomycetota bacterium | reverse complement strand
GCATAGATAGCAGAAAAATCATCGACCAAAGATGCGTCAACGAAGCGACTGAGCACGCTGAAGTTCTCGCCATGGCTTTGCGTCAGTTGCTTGCACCACTGCTGGGATTCCGCAAGCGATGCGGTTCGCGAACTCGTCGGTCCAAACTCCGCGAGCGCAACCGTTCGATCTGCCTTCGTCGCATTCATGTGTATTCATAGGCTACACCGACAAAAGAGGGACGAATGGCTATGATGCGATGCTCGTGAAGATCCTTCTCGCCAATCCCCGTGGTTTCTGCGCAGGTGTCTATATGGCCATCGATGTGGTCGACCAACTGCTCGATCTCTGCCCCGATGAGATCATCTATGTCTTCCATGAAATCGTGCATAACCGACATGTTGTTGAACGATTCCAAAGACGAGGTGTCAAATTCGTCGAATCAATCGCCGAAGTTCCAGATGGTGCGATTGTGGTCTTCAGTGCGCACGGAGTCAGCCCGGCTATTCGCTTGGAAGCGAAGGCCAAGAAGCTTGCGGCAATTGATGCGACGTGCCCACTCGTCACCAAGGTGCACGCAGAAGCAATTCGATATGCGCGCAAAGGATTTCAGATTCTTCTCGTGGGACATCGACATCATCAGGAAGTTGTCGGAACTCTTGGCGAAGCTCCTGAAGTTATGCAGGTCGTGGAAAAACCTTCTGACATTGCCAGCTTGACCATCTCCGATCCAGACAAGTTGGTCTATCTCACTCAAACAACTCTATCTCTAGATGATGCGAACACAATCATTGCTGCACTCAAGATTGCATTCCCCAATATCAAAGATCCGCCAGTCAGCGATATTTGTTATGCCACAACAAATCGCCAAATGGCTGTGCGTGCTATTGCTCCTAAGTGCGATCTCGTCCTCGTAGTCGGCAGCGCGAATTCTTCTAATTCAGTCCGCCTGACAGAAATCTCAATGAATCTCGGTACTCCAGCACGATTGATCGATGATCGAAGTGAAATGAAATCTGAATGGTTTGTTGGTGTCGAAACGCTTCTTGTTACTGCAGGCGCAAGCGCTCCAGAAGATCTCGTGCACGATTTGATCGAAGATCTTGTGCGTACTCATGGAGCCGAAGTCGAGCAACACGATGTCTGCCACGAAGAAGTCGAATTTGGTTTACCTGGAACACTGAAGACCATGATGCGTGCGCGTGGCGTTGATCCAGCTGGTCGTCGAATCGTGCGCGGCGATGAAAGTTCTCGTTTGCATGCGTGGTTTGCCGAGCACAACATTCCTTTCCGTACAGTCGACCTGACCGTGCAAGGATCAGCGATTCAAAATTGACCGCCCCTGACGAATCCATCCTGCCGACCAATCAGCCGACTGATCAGCCAGCCGATTCATCTACAGATCAATCCAATTCTCGCAGTCATAAAAAGTCCAATATGGTGCATTTCTTCGACTTCAATCAGGAGAGGCTTGCCGCATGGGTGATCGAACACGGAATGCCGCGTCACACAACCGATCAGATTCTTGATTGGGTTTATCGCAAGGGAGTCTCCGATCCAGCTCAGATGACCAACCTTTCGCGAGGTCAGCGGACATACTTGGCAGAGCACATTGTATTCACTCGGGGTCGCACAGTTGCGCATCAATCCGCAAGCGATGGCACGCAGAAGTTGCTCGTTTCATGGGCCGATGGTGCTCACCCAACCGAGACAACTGGGGCACTTCCGATTGTCGGTCAATCAAATGTTGCGCGTGGCCAAGAAACAGAATGTGTGTTGATTCCTGCGGAATCTCGGCGAACTGCATGCATTTCTAGCCAACTCGGCTGTCCAGTTGGATGCAAATTCTGCGCATCGGGCATCGGCGGACTTGAAGGAAATCTGACAGCTGGACAAATCATCGAGCAGGTGTTTCAACTCGGACAATTGAAGGGCGTTGATCGCATCTCTCATGTGGTCTTCATGGGAATGGGCGAACCACTCGCAAACTATGCGGCGGTCACCGATGCGATTCGAACGCTCAATGCACCATGGGGATTTGGAATTAGCGCAAGACGCATCACACTCTCAACGGTTGGATTGCCAGTGGCAATCCGCAAGTTCTGCGACTTCGAGATTCCTGTGACCCTTGCACTGAGTCTTCATGCCCCAAACGATGCGCTTCGACGCGAGATCATTCCGTGGGCAGAATTCAGCACCGTCGATGAATTGCTTGATGCTTGCGACGAATGGTTCACGCGAACTGGACGCGAGATCACATTGGAATACATCTTGCTTGGTGGAGTCAACGATCGACCAGAACATGCTGAAGAACTTGCATTTCATGCGCAGCGCATCCATGCCAACGTCAATCTGATTCGATACAACGAAGTGCGTGGCATGCCTTATCAGCGCCCTTCGACAGAAGATGTCTTGCGCTTTCAAAATATTCTCCGTCAGCGCGAGGTCAATGTTCACATTCGAGCAAGTCGCGGCCGTGATATCGCAGCAGCGTGCGGACAATTGCGACATGAACACGCAAGCAGCGTGCGGACTGTCTGAATCATTCCTGAATTAGAGCGTTGATTTCAATTCAAGCGGAGCAATTGCAGGCGTTAATAACGCCCCACAATTCACGGCAAATTGTTCAATTTCTGCTGCGTTGAGTTTACGAATACTTCCGTCGATTGCCGCATCATGTACACGACGCGCGAATTCGATCCACGCACTCCTTCGCACGATGTCGACTGCAGCGCGAGCGAAAAGAGTCTGCATCATTTCTCGAACAGCGCGTGATTGAAAATTTCCACGCAGCCCCATTGGTATGAACGGTAATGTGGTTCGTAAAATCTGATCTGGCCAGTCGCTCGAACGAAACTCGACGACCCATCGATTGCTCGCCAATCGAATTTCCATTCGATGCAGATAGCGACGCCGAATTTCATCGCCACGCGCAAGATGCACGCCGAGGGTTTCGCGAATGCGATGACTTTGATCAAGGCTTGTCGTGAGCGCTCCGACGTACCAGAGATCGCGAATCAAAAAACACTCCGCTAAAGGCAGAATTGCCAGACGCGATAATTCTCCGTTGTCGTCTGGAGCATCGTTGCGCCTTAAATCACTGATGCACGCGGCATACTGAGTTGCGTATTCGAATCCCCCCCACATCTCGCATCGACGCATAGCCATCGCAAAGTCACGCATTGCTTCGCGTCCATGTCGAGTATTCGAAAGTGGTGTCAACTGTGCCAACATTGCAGCGACCGCCTTGCGAAGTCTTCGGCCTCGACTGCGATCCCGCCGCCCACCGAGTTGGCGATCTGCGCTCACGCGTCTTGCAAGTCGCAGCGTGTCTTCAGTCGCCTTTGCTTGCGCAGTCATTTTTGCTATCGCGCCTAGAGTTTGATCCGCTCTTGCCGCCAAGATGCGACCAAGTTGAATTGCCTCGAAACTTCGTGCGAAACCGCGTAATTCCATACGACGAGCGGCTTCTTCCAACGCATC
>JBEELA010000348.1:0-4291 GCA_041168365.1 Planctomycetota bacterium | reverse complement strand
CACTTTCGCAGGAACACGCAAGATCATGGTGTGGCGATCGCGCGTTGTTGAAGGAACTGGACAGCCAGGCGAAGTTCTTTCATCTTCGCCGCTGGTCATCGCATGTAGTCAAGGCGCACTCGAAATTCAGGAAGGGCAGGGACCCGACGGCGTTTGGAGTTCTGGCGTGCAATTGGCGCAGGACATGAATCTGCTGCCGCGCATGCGATTAGGCGCTCGCGCAACTGCAAGCAAGCGCAAGCGAACTTCAGTTCTCATCCTTGGTGTGAATGGATTCATCGGTAGTCAACTTTCTGAACGAATTTTGAATGACGAAGGATTCGAGGTGTATGGAATGGATCTCAATTCCGAAAATCTTGGCGAGCTGATGCAGCATCCACGATTCCATTTCGTTGAAGGTGACATTTCTATCAATCGCGACTGGGTCGAATACCACGTTCGCAAGTGCGATGTGATTTTGCCACTTGTTGCTATCGCCACTCCGATTGAATATGTGCGCAATCCGCTGCGCGTCTTTGAATTGGACTTCGAAGAAAATCTCCGCGTCATTCGTGATTGTGTTCGATATGGAAAGCGTCTTGTTTTTCCAAGCACCTCCGAGGTCTATGGAATGTGCACTGATGAACTCTTCGATGAAGAGACAAGCCCGTTGGTGACAGGCCCGATTCACCGACAACGCTGGATTTATTCCGCAAGTAAGCAGTTGCTCGACCGAGTCATTTGGGCGTATGGAATGCAGCGTGGTCTTCGCTTCAGCCTCTTCCGACCATTCAATTGGATCGGTCCGCGTTTGGATTCGTTGGATTCTGCGCGCATCGGAAGTTCGCGTGCGATCACCCAACTGATCTTGAATTTGGTCGAAGGCACGCCGATTCTTCTGGTCGATGGTGGGACGCAGCGTCGTTGCTTTACAGATGTCGACGAAGGAATCGAAGGTCTTTTCCGAATCATCGAAAACAAGAATGCAGTCTGCGATGGTCGCATCTTTAATATTGGAAATCCCGACAACGAAGCAAGCATCAAAGAACTTGCAGAGTCGCTTGTGGAATCGTTTGAGCGCCATCCACTTCGTTCGTGCTATCCACCATTCGCCGGCTTTCAACAGATCGAAAGTTCTGCCTATTACGGCGCGGGTTATGAAGATGTCCAACATCGTCGTCCAAGCATTCGCAATGCGCAAACGATCATCGGGTGGACACCAAAGATCCCGACTGCTGTCAGCGTTGAACGTACTCTTGATTGGTTCTTGCAACAACACGCACGCGAAAATGGTTTGACGCCACCTTCCGCAGTCGCTTCGACGCGACCTGCGAAAGCTCCCAAGACTGTTCGCGCCTGATGCTTGCACCGGTGAGTATTGGACTGCGTATTGATGTGGACACCTTTCGCGGCACGCGCGATGGAGTACCACGATTGCTTGGCATTCTGAAGCGGCGCGGTATTCGTGCAACGTGGTATGTCACGCTTGGTCCTGACAATATGGGCCGTCACATTCTGCGTTTGTTGCGGCCCAGTTTTGCGGTCAAGATGCTTCGATCCAGCGCGCCAAATTTGTATGGATGGGACATCATTTTGCGTGGAACGGTTTGGCCAGGGCCGATCATCAGTGCGCGTCTTGCGGACACACTGCGAATGCCAGATCGTGAAGGGCATGAGATGGGAGTGCATGCGTGGGATCATCACCTGTGGCAGATGGGAATCGATTCTCTCAGCGATGCAGAATTGGATGCGCAGCTCGCACGCGCGAGTGACGCGCTTGCGACGATCATCGGGCGAGCGCCCACAACTGCGGCGTGTCCAGGTTGGCGTTGCACCGATCGAGTCTTGTCACTGCCATCATCAAAGTCATTTCGATATCGCAGTGATTGTCGCGGAGTTGCTGCGCCATTTTTGCCACGCATCGCAGGCGTGCCGATCAATCAGCCTCAAGTTCCAGTTGACTTGCCAACGTATGACGAAGGCGTTGGTCGCGGCAGTGGAGCAGATGATGCGTGGAATCAGGAACTGCTGCGGCGGATCGACGATGGTCAACCTCATGTTTTGACGATTCACGCCGAGAGCGAAGGTGGATCGAAGTCGCAACTCTTCGAGCGTTTTCTCGACCAAGCGATTGCTAAGGGGCATACGTTTGAACCACTCTGTGATTGGCTCGACCGACAACCTGCCGCCGCACCCGCAACAATCAGTAAGGGACGAGTCGCAGGTCGTGATGGATGGTTGTGCGTGAGCGATTCACTTCGCCGTTAGGATCAACAACTGCAATGTCACTGAAACGCCAAGCGATCTGGTCTGTTGTGGTCTTTCTGATCGTGAGTGTCTTTGTGGCTGGCGTGCGTCCAATGGTTCAACCTGACGAACCGCGTTATGGAATCATCGCAGCAGAAATGGTCGAGAGCGGGGAATGGTTTGCTTTGCGCATGGCGGGATTTCATTATTACGAAAAACCTCCGATGGGATATTGGATGATCGCCGCCAGCATTCAAGTCTTTGGTGAAAACACATTCGCAATTCGGCTGCCAAGCGCAATCGCAGCAGGACTCTCCGCACTCGCCGCGTGGTTGATTGCGGTGCGCATCACGGGCCGCCGCGCGATGGGACCACTTGCATTCATCGTTCAAGCGACGACAATTGGTCCAATGATCATGGGTTCGGTGGCGAATCTTGATTCGATGTTCAGTGCATGGATTTCACTTTGCATGGTTTCTTTTTATGCCGCATGCACATCAATCGGCCGAACGCGAGTTGGATGGCTTGCGCTTGCTGGCGCAGCATCTGGATTCGCATTCTTGACGAAGGGACTTCTTGGATTTGCAATTCCCGCCGTTACAGCGCTCGCATTTCTTGCATGGGAGCGTAGATGGTGGGACATGCTGCGATTGCCGTGGATTCCACTTGCCGCCGCTGCAGTGATCGTCGCGCCAATTGCAATTCTGCTGCACCGATCCGAGCCACGCTTCTGGGAATATTTTATTGTCGTCGAACACTTTCGGCGATTTGCGAATCCGGATTCGAATCAACACGGTGAGCCTTGGTGGTTCTTGATTGTGTTGCTGCCAGTTGGTGGCGTGATGTGGACGCTGACATGGTCGCGCGCAATTCGCGGGTTGTTTCTGGCAAAGGGAGCCAGCATGCGCAGTGGCATGCGCTTCGCAATCGCATGGATCATCGCGCCACTTGTTTTACTTTCGATAAGCGCAGGCAAGATGCCTTCATATATTGCGCCACTCTTTGTGCCGATTGCTGTTCTGGTGACGATTGGTTTGGTGAGTGCCCACGAACGATTGATCATGGAGCCTCTCATCGTTCGTCGTATCGGCCGATGGATATTGCGTGTGCTGGCGCTGGGCGCGATCGCTGCAATTTTTACGGGGACTGATTGGATGGGCGCACCTGTGATCTGGTCTACAAGTCCAACTCTGCACTGGATTGTGATCGCCTTCGTGTTTCTGCTTTGGGCGGAAATTGACCGCTGGAGTTGGCGTGCTGCGGATGCGACCACTTGGTTGATGCGTAGTGCGACTGCGCCCGTCACGCTTCTTGCGGCAATACCGTTTCTGTTTCCTGATGGATATGTATTGCAGACGCAAATTCCGTGGCGTGCGCTCGAAGCAAACCAAAAGGTTCTGAGTGAAAGTTCGCAGCTCTATACAACTGCGCAGTTGGGTCACTGCGTCACTTGGGTGACTGGTCGACGTGACACGCGGATCTTCGGTTATGCCAGCGAGTTTGATAATGAATTGGATTTGCCGCAAGATGATGCGAGACTTGTGACGCGTGATGACTTGATTGCGAAGATTCGGTCTTCGACAGCGGGGGGTATTGCAGTCGTGACCGCTGCACATGATGCGGCAACATTGATTGCATCTCCAGGAATTCCTGCGCCTACCACGAATTATGTTCGAGGCGATATCGCCATTTTGTCGTGGCGATAGAAATATAATCAGCGAACATGCCGTCGGGACAATGTGTTGGCCCTCAAAATGGTTCATGCAGATTTTGGCATCGGACTGATTCGCCCCCGGGCTCAAACATGCTGCGCCGAGCTGCGCCGACTTGCTCGGCTTGCAAACTCGCCGGGGTTCAAATCATTCCGCTGGCCACGTTGGCGAATCAAATTCTCGCTCGAACGTTTTTCAGATCAGTCGCACATCCGTTTGCGTGCCCAGCCGTTGAAAAATTCTGCCGGGCGAGTTCCGCAGGCGGCCGACGGCACTTGTAATCAAACTCCGTTCAACTGGATCGTGTCGGTCGCCGAGGACTGTCTGAGCCCGGCGGGATCTTTTCACGGCTG
>JBEELA010000347.1:0-2554 GCA_041168365.1 Planctomycetota bacterium | reverse complement strand
CGATGACTCTCGAGCATTTGGACCGCATCTCAATGGAAAAAGTTTGTATTTCACCAGTGTCAACTGCGACAAAGAATCGATCGCGCTCGATTTGAAAAATGTCGACGATCGAAAAACATTTGAGGCACTGCTCGATGGCGCCGATGTGTTGGTAGAAAACTTTTCTCCAAACGTCATGGAAAACTTTGGATATGGATGGGAAACACTGCATGCGCGCTGGCCTCGTCTGATTTATGGCGCGCTTTCTGGATTTGGAAAGACTGGTCCCCTATCGCCTTTGCCTTCATACGACATTATTGCGCAAGCTCTCAGCGGCATGATGAGCTTGACTGGATATCCAAATGGTCCGCCAGTACGAGTTGGTGCGTCTATTGGTGATCTTGTTGCGGGTCTTTACATGGCACTTGGTGTGACGAGTGCGATCCATAAAAGAACACGCACTGGCGAAGGATGCTTGATTGACATCGCAATGCTTGATTGTCAGATCGCATTCTTGGAAGCAGCTGTCACAACATTCACGGCAACCAATGTCGTCCCTGCGGCACGCGGTACGCGCCATCCGTCGATCGCTCCATTTCAGGCATTTTTATGCGCAGATCGTTGGATTGTGATTGCCGCTGGCAATGATGCTCTTTTCTCCTCACTCTGTGGCGTGATCGGACATCCTGAGTTGGCAACCCATCCAAACTTTTCAACAAATGCGAAACGGATTGCGATGATCGATGAACTCGATCGAGAACTAACGCTCCTCTTGGCGACTCGTAGCGCGCAAGAATGGATCGAGCGATTGACTGAAGCTGCTGTTCCCTGTGCTGAGATTCAATCAATCGATCAAATGGTCACAATGCCACAAGTCATCGCACGCGGAATGATCGTTCCTGTCGACGATCCTGCCCTTGGCACAACGCATGTTCCAGGCAATCCGATCAAGATGAGTTCGGTCACTCCCAGAACTTCTCGCGGTCCTGCTCCTGCTCTTGATCAGAATCGTCTTGGACTTCTCGGCGAAATTGCAGATCGAAAAATCAAAAAGAAGGGGTAAACTTTGTCCATGGAGCAAGACATTGAACGCGCGACGCTTTGGTTCCTGACTGCACGCTTCATGGCTGCTGCATCCGAGAATATTGCGGTCGACTCCCAACCTTCGGCGGCAGGACTCTTTGCTCAAGCTGTTCTTGGACTTTCAGAAGATGTGTGCATTGAGGGCAAATCTCCCTCAAGAATCAACAAACTTTCACTGAACGATTGTCTCTCTGGGGTGACTGCATTGCCACCCGAAACACAAGAGAAATTTCTGACGGGCGTGCTCATGATTGCTCTGCTTGATCGACAAATGGATGCCGCCGAGGTTCGTTGGGCAACAATTCTTGCAAGTGCAATGCAACTCTCGACGCAACGAGTCGAGGAGTGTTGCCTCGGGGCACGCATCCTGACTGACATGCTTCATCCAATCACGAGAACTTCTTAACGATGGAAGATTCTTCTTCAAACTTCGGATTTCTTGAAGCGCTTGATCGCCGACTTTCCAAACTTGGAAAGCAAGCAGAGAATTATGTCCATTCTGACCCCGAAGCCTGTTTGTTCAAACTTCGACTGATGGTCGAGATGATGGCGACGACTCTTGCACGAGTCACCCTTGGCAACGCTTTGCCGCCAGAACTAGGTGTGACCTTAGGCGAACTCGAACGTCGTGGAGTTCTTCCGCGACATGAGGCAGACAACATGCACGCTATTCGTCGAGATGGAAACTCCGCAGTTCATGGAGGCATTGCACCGATATCGACGGCACTCAGACGATTGAAAGATGCGCACTCTTTGAGCTATTGGTATTGCCAGTCCATGACGCATTCATTGGGTCAGGAGCGACCGGAATTCCATGTGCCGAAGCGTCCCGCGATCGAATCTGGGATTGACTCGCAAGCCGCTGCTGCAGAGACACTTGAGGATCAAATTCAGCACCGAAGACAGCGCACCCGCGAGGCACTTTTATTGTTCGCCAACCCTGAAGATCGGGCCACAATCACAAAGCGATATCGAGACGAATTGGACGGGTTTGACGCAGTCGCCGCGGCTGCAGGCGAATCGAAAGTCGATGCCGAAACGATGGCGTTGATCATGGCACTTGAACTTGAACAACTGCTCGAACATCCAGCCTTCGGCCAAGTCAGTCGTAACGCACGCCGAGAAGCAGAGCTTCAACTCAACGCAGTAAAGCTGCGGCTTGATGAACAAGAACTGACCTTCCGCGAAGCACGCGAACGATTGACCAACGAAAATTTTTAGTTCTGATGGTTATTCTCCCGAAGGTTTTGTACATTCACACCCAACAAAGGAGGATCGACCATGGACGGCGACCTATCAGTGGACTACCTCGGCGACGGTTACTACGCACTCTTTCGAGACAACGGTGATCGGAGAATCATCGAATGTGTTGCGCCGAGAGTGACAGATATTTTTCGAAGTGTTGCGCGCCGCTTCGGACACGATCATCCCGTCGAGATGTCGTACACCGCGCATTTGATCTTTAAGCTCGAAGCTGGAATTGATTTCACCA
>JBEELA010000346.1:0-2606 GCA_041168365.1 Planctomycetota bacterium | reverse complement strand
GAGATCGGGAATTCGCTGCACCTCGTCGATGACGACCGTGCCACGCAGTGGTGCGAGTGCTGTCATAGGCTGAGTCATGCGTGCAAGATCATCTGGTGATTCGAGATCGAAGTATGCACCGTTGCCACTGCCTACGAAGGTCTGCGCAAGGGTGGTCTTTCCGCACTGCCGAGGACCAAGCAACAGCACGATCTGCGCACGGCGAAGTGCGGCGCGAATTTGAGAGGTGGCGTTGGTGCGGTCGATCATGCAAATACTGTACCATGAAAAATGATAGTTACAACTAATGATTTACATGGTATAAAAACAGCTAGTTCCGGAGCGCCAACCACCGGTGTGCGCATGTCACGCACAATTCTGCGAGACCTACTCCTCAATCAATCCACGCTGGCGATGTCGGTTGTGATGCAGGTTCAGGAATGAGGGGAAGGAGTTGCGCAGGTTCGAATATGCGAACTGCTGCGGGATCGCTGCGGTCATACTGAGGATGCTGCGTATCGAATGCATCAAGTGTTTTATCGGTGATAAAAAAAACGGCCTCCGCACTGTGCAGAAGCCGTTGAATTTCTCAGTTGTATTTGCGTTTCACAGTCGTGCAAATCAGTCGATCTTCTTCCAGTGATCTGTGAATGCTCCAGGCATGGTCGCAATCATTCCATCTTTTGTGAATGCCCCACTTGGTTCGCCATGGTTTGGGAACTTGAATTGAGGTTCGCCATCCTTCATCGTGACTTGCGATGCGCCATGCAGCGCAGTCGTGTCATATGTCATTCCCTTGGCATCAATATTCGCAGCATAGAACATAGATTCTTCCGTATATTCTTTTTCGCTCAATGTGTACTTGGCAATGAGTGAAATTGAGGCGGGCTTGCCGTCATTGGTCCAACAGACATTCATGTTTCGGTAATCATCCGAATACGTCATGATTCCAACGACAGCCGGCGAAGTGATTTTCTTGCCGTCGGGCATGATGCGATATTCAAGGATGTATGTTCCTTCGATTTTGGGTCCGCCAGCGTTCGGTTTGGCAGCTCCAAGGCCCATGCCGAGCAGTCCGAAGCCAACAAGTGCGCTAGGAAGTGCGAGCGCGAGAGTCCAGACGATTCGTTTGGTATTGCTTGTCATAGTGTGCAGGGTATCGTTTGGAGATGAATATCGCTCCTTTGAAAAAGTGCAGAATTTTTGTATTGTTCATTACAAGTGCAATATGCAGTTGCTCGAAAGATGATGGGGCAGAAAAAGTTGCGGCGCCTGCTGTTACTGATCCAGTTGTAGTCGTAGCGCCTGCTGCGCCAATTTTAATTCCAGTTGCAGTTCCAGATCCAGTTCCGGCAGCTCCTCCGACTCCACTCACATGGGCAGAAGTGATCGAATTCCATCCCGATCCCAAGATCGTGACCGACGCAGATTTACTTCAGCGTATTACTGCGACTGGTTTGCCATGGAGAGTTCGCGACAATAAAAATGCAATTGAACTCCTGCTCGTTCCTCCTGGAACATTCATGATGGGACTCAGCGATAGCGATACAGAAGGGCAGAATTCTGAGAAGCCTGCTCATCAAGTCACGATCACGAAAGCTTTTTATCTTGGACGGTTCGAAGTGACGCAGTTGCAATGGGAGCGCGTGCTCAACTCGAATCCAAGCGTGTTCTTTGATCCGCGCCTGCCTGTGCAACGGGTCTCATTCAGCGAGGCAGAACGTTTTCTTGATGCGACTGGATTTCGACTGCCGACGGAGGCGGAGTGGGAGTTTGCATGCCGTGCCGGATCAGATCAAACGCGATACGGAGATATTGAAGTCATTGCGCGATACGAAGGGAATTCGAAATCTCGTCCAGGTGTTGTTGGAGAAAGATCCGCGAATGCATTTGGATTTCACGACATGCTTGGTAATGCGATGGAATGGTGTGCAGATTTTTATCAGCCTGACTACTACTCGCAGTGCAAGAGTGGCGTGACGGATCCGGTGGGACCGAGTCAAGGAAAGCTCCGAGTTATGCGTGGAGGCTCATGGGCGGGAATCGCAAAAATGTCGCGCGCCTCGTATCGATACGGCGTGATAGCTGATTACAAAAACACGTATATAGGCGATGGATTTCGCGTGGCGCGTACGCCATAAAAAACAAACGAGACTTTAAGGGCAAGGTCCCCAGCCGGCCAAGATGTATAACAAATCCATTCCGTCCGTGGTTCCATCATCGGTGCAATCGCCAGCAGAAGTTCCCCATCCAGCAAGAGCCAGGACCAAATCAATTCCGTCCGTGGTTCGATCACGATTTAAATCGCTGAGGCACAAATAGTCTTGCAACTCTGCAAGAACGACGTTGTGAAATCCGCCGCATGCAACACGAGTTCCATATTTTAAATTGGCAGGCACGCCGCACTGATATTGTTGGCAAGATCCCCATAGAAAAAATTTCTTCATCGAATTGATTGCAAGAGAATGCGCATCACCCGCGGCAATCTGTACGTACGGACCTGGGTTGGCTGGAATAGCCCACGATCCACCGATCGGCGACCCCCAAGACTGAATTGATCCGTCTGATTTGAGCGCAAGAGTGTGGTGTGCACCCGCAGCAATTCGAATGCACGAGCCAATTTGTTG
>JBEELA010000345.1:0-7671 GCA_041168365.1 Planctomycetota bacterium | reverse complement strand
TCCTAATCGAACGCCAGTGACTGCAAGAATTGCGTTGGCATTTTCTTCGCCTCCCTCCACGCCATCAAATGCAGAATCCAATCCTGGCCAATGCGCACCACAGATTCGAGCGATATGAAGCATCTCGACAATCTTTGCCTGATTTGGTTCTGCGACGGCACCTGCAATATCGACAAAGAATCGGTCTTCGATTTCACGGCGAATCTTTTCTGTCGCAGCGGCGCGCGCAACCCAACGATCAACTTCGGATTCCTCATTGATTGCAGTGATTGGAATTGAATCACCACCCGCGGCAGGCGGCGTCGTTTTCTTTGTCAACGCCTCCAATTGATCTGACTCAGGCTTGATTCGAGCGTCCCATTCCTTCCAATAATCATCCTTGAGGCTCTGCAAAATTGCGATAGCACTTGCACTACTCCCAAGTGATCCAGCAATACGCGACATCCAAGCGTCATCCATTCGCCGAGCATTCCACACTCTCAGATCAGCGTTCTGCGAATCCAACTGGCCTTCGCTCGAATCAGCCACGGCGATATCAAGCGCACCCGCCTTTGCACCATCGAGAGCTGTCGGGTCTTCTGGCAGGAAGAGCCCTGCTTCCTCAGGCGTTCCAAGTTTTGCCAACATTTCCCCAGAATCAGGACCAACAATTGCGAAGATCGCAGCCTGTGCATTTCGAGCTGCATGCATGCGCTTATAGACATCCGCAGCAATTTCTGTCTCCAAACCATCAAGCGTAGTGCGATCTTCGACGGAGTTCTCCTCGAACCATCTTCGATTTTCCTTCACGACAAGTTGGTCCAGCATGCGATCATCCGCCATCTGCCACTGCGCAAAGATCAATCGAATCGCCTCGCGCTGATCATCGCTGAGTCGCTTCACTCGAAGTGCAGAATTTGCTGATTGATCGACACCACTTCCAGAACCATCGTCAAACTGCGGATACGCAGCTGCGAGATATGCACTGCGAAATCTGCGTGCAAATTTCGAATCGTGACGCGCCAAGACATCCCACGTAGCGCGATATGCACGGGCGCTGCTTTCACGAAGCGCTTTGCACAATTCAATAACTGGCTTTCGAACTTTGTTGTATGCCGCTTCAGAAGCGTTCATCAAATCTTTCAAATGCTGTTCGTCCATCTCGCCGACATTCTGCGCATTCACCAGTTCGGTTCCAGATAATGCCGCCGCCATTTCGGCAGTCGCCTTCATCGATGCCACGACCAGTTCCCGAAGAATTTTTCCTTGGCGACCATCAAATTCACTCAGCGCGCGATCGCATTCCATTGAGACTTCTGCCGCAGATTCGACTTTGCTCCAATCCAAACTTCGTAACAAGACTGCAACATCAACATCTTCCTCCTCCAAAGAAAAGAAAATTTGCCCAGTCCTCCACACTGCTCGCTCGCGTGTGGCGTGTGCTCGTGCAAGACCAACGTACATTGACTCTGGCAATGCATTACGAACTGCATCAAAGAGAGTTTGATCGAGAGCCGCACTGCGTTTGATCAGCGCGAGATATGTATCCATTATCTTTTGAGTTTCATCATGGCTCGGCAGCCGATCGCCGATTGAAAGATCTCGCATCTTTTCTTGGAATCGCTGAATTTGCTGATCGCGCAGTTCCAAGCAACTTTCAAGATATTTCACATGCGCCGATTCAACGGCAGCGTATTGATCGCGATACTCAACGCCATTCTTTTTAAGCAAATCCGTAAACTCGATCAGGCCGATCGGGTCTGCGAATGTTCCAGATGTGCCTTGGCTTTGCGCATTCGTGGAGAAAATAATTGTCAAAAAAATAAAAACAAACGATGCACAACAAATTCGCTTCCACCACCTCACCACATTTGGTGCGGTGAGTGCAATCACATCGCGGACCCCAAGTTCATCACTCGACGCCACGCGCTGATTTGTCCCAAGTGCATTTGATTATGTGAAAGACACATGAAGGCGACCATTGCCCCAACCGTTGGCAACTTTTCCGCCATTTGCGTCATCGGATTTGCTTGTGCAAAAACAGATTCATCGACTCCTGGAAGAATGTCAGCGACCTTCGTCCAACCCTTGGTGAATTCCGCGATGAGTGCATCCTTCGATGGATACAAACCGGGGCGATCAACGCAAGGTGATCCGTGCTTGAAAAGCTCTTCATAACCTGCTGGCGCGTCGCCGAGTTCTTTGTGGCCAAGCATGCCAGCAACAGCTGACGCATACAACGCCAAATGTCCTATGCAGAATCCAGCACTATTCAGATCTGCCCGTGGCATATGTGAAAAGATATCTGCAGGAATCGTCTGCACGAGTTTGTCTGCATATCCCAAAGTCATTCGAAGTCCTGGCGCGATAATGTTTCCTGTGTTCATACAAATACGATACCCGCCAGTGTGGATCAGAGTCCGATGTACTGGGTATAAATTCTTCGCGCATCGCTCGGTTCGGGCGAGCCTCGCACGATCGCTCGGCCATCTGCAAATACAGTCAATTCATACAAATCCCCAGTGGATGTTCGCTCGGATCGCAACGTTCCACGCATTCGACCACTCTCGACTGTGAACTCGCCATGGGCCATGAGCCGCAACGCGAGTCCATCCAAGTCAATTGAAGTAGAACCTGCAGGCAATATCTGCACAGCATTTCGCCCGCACAAAATGGTTGCCTGCGAAGATCGAGCGCCATCAAGAAAATCCAAACGCCCTTGCATGCATGCGGCGCAATCATTGGCACGTGCCGACGATCCCAACTTCGTTCGACGCAATCGCCCAGTCGCAAGATCGAAACTGACAAGATCGCTGTCGTGGTCTTCGAAGATTCCCGCGAGATATCGCAGAGCCGATCCAACTGCAAATCCTGCTGCGACTGCAACTGCTGGACCGAAGACTCCCGCACGATCACACGTCGGCGCGACTCCAGGATTCGGCGGTTCTGGAAAGAGGCATCGCAAGCACGGACCAACCCTCGGCAAAATCGGAAATGTCATTCCCTCATATCCAACAGCTCCGCAGTACATATATGGAATCGCGCTGCGAAGTCCCAGATCATTCAGCAGATATCGCGTTTCAAAATTGTCCAGCCCATCGATGATGATGTCCGCGCCTTCTGCATATTGCAAAGCATTTTCGGCGCGGAAATCATCGACCCATCCGCGCACAGAAATCGATGGGTCGATTGCACGCACACGCTTTGCAGCTGCTTCTGCTTTGGGAACACCACGCTTCGCATCGTCATCAGTAAAAAGGCATTGCCTCTGAAGATTCGTGGGCTCGACCACATCGCGGTCAATGATTGTCAATCGACCGACGCCAGCACGCACGAGCAAATCCACCGACGCGCATCCAAGCGCGCCGCATCCCACAACGAGGGCATGAGAATTCCCAAGACGCTTTTGCGCTTCAATAGAAAACCCAGGCAGAATGATCTGACGGTGAAAACGACCGAATTGATTCGGCGTTTCCACTGCCGGCGCTTACCAGGCGAAGTGAGCGAACGCTTTGTTCGCATCGGCCATACGGTGAGTGTTTTCACGCGTTGTGACCGCTTTGCCTTCGTTCTTCGCTGCGTCGAACAATTCCTTCGCAAGGCGCAGAGCAATTGGCTTGCCCTTTTCCGAGCGAATGGCTTCGAGAATCCAGCGGAAGGTGAGGCTTTGCGCGCGACGGCGATTCAACGGCATCGGCACTTGATAATTTGCTCCACCGACGCGCTTCGATCGCACTTCGACGGCAGGGCGAACATTGTCGATTGCTCGGTGAAAAAGCTCGATTGCAGTCTTTGGCAACGCATCCGACTTTTCTTTGTCGAGACGATTTTGCACCATTTCGAGGGCGTCATAAACAGCCTTCTGTGCAGTGGCTTTCTTACCGCCGTACATGAGGCAATTGATGAACTTGGCGACGACAAGATCCTGAAATCGTGGATCAGGCTTGAGTTGAGATTCGCTGGCTGTGAACTGCTTTGGCATAACTGACTCCTAAAAAAACTGACTCCGAGCGGGGCTTTCACGCGTCATTGCGTGAGTATTTTCACCGCGGCACTGGAGGTTGGACATCTCCGGAGAAATGCGCCGCGATTACTGCCTTGCGAGCGGAACGTCCGTCTCGCAACCGGTTTTCGAGGAAACCAGAAAAACCTTTTGAACCATGAAATTCATGGTTCATTGATTCATGCAAACTTATTTCTTCTTGGCAACAACGGCCTTGCGCTTCACACCGTAAAGCGAACGACCCTTCTTGCGACCGTCAACTCCGAGGCAATCAAGCGTGCCACGCACAACGTGATATCGAACACCGGGGAGATCTCGAACACGACCGCCGCGCACAAGCACGATCGAATGCTCTTGAAGATTGTGGCCTTCGCCACCGATATATGCGGTGATTTCTCGGCCGTTTGAAAGTCGAACTCGAGCGACCTTGCGGAGCGCAGAATTAGGTTTCTTAGGAGTGACTGTCTTCACCTGAAGGCAAACGCCACGGCGTTGCGGGCATGCTGCAAGGTCATTGACCTTACTCTTGGTGATTGGATTGCGGCGAGGTTTGCGGACGAGCTGGTTAATTGTTGGCATATGTGGTCGCTTTGTGGCTGGTTGGGAAATGTACCGAAGATCCGCCGCGAAGGCAACCTCATTAGGAACAATCCTTGACAGATTGCAATGGTCGGCTAGACTGACTCTCCGCCCCATACCGGGGTCTTAAGAGGACTAAATCACATGAATCCCGTAATGAAAACATCGCCTGGACGAACGCGCCGGCGCCGAAATCACCAAGCTCTCCGAGCTGCTCACACTGTCACGTGCCCAAATTGCGGTGCAACCAAGCGACCTCACCATGCCTGCTCATCATGCGGCTATGTGCGCCCTGGACTGCAACTCAAGGGATTCCAGGCAAACGCCTGATAGCAACCGATGCGAATTGGCATCGATGTAATGGGCGGAGACAACGCTCCCGATGAGATATTGAAGGGTTGTTTTACTGCACTTGCAAATCTCGCGCCAGATATTCAAATTGTTCTTATCGGTGATGCTGGTTTGATCAATGAAGCGATCGCCGAACGCGGCATCAAATCAACACAAATCGAAGTTGTTGGAACCACCGAAGTCATCGGCATGGACGAATCGCCCGTCGATGCTGTGCGCGCGAAGAAGGATTCATCGCTTGTGATCATGGGGAGAATGGCATCACCCAAGTTGCCAAATCGACTTGATGCCATAATTTCTGCTGGCAATACTGGCGCTTGTGTCGCCGCGGCTCAACTTCATATGCGACGACTCGAAGGCGTCATCCGACCAGGCATCGCAGTGACCGTTCCAACATTTGCAGGACCGATCGTGTTGATCGATGTCGGCGCGAACATCGAGCCAAAAGCAAGTCATCTTGCGCAGTATGGCGTGATGGGCGACATCTATGCGCGACGGGTTCTGGGAATCGACAATCCACGTGTCGCGCTGATGAATGTCGGCGGCGAAGAACAAAAGGGAACGCAAGAAGTACGCGATGCTCGCGATCTTTTGCGCGCCACCGAAGGACTCAATTTCACTGGATTTGTCGAAGGAAGAGGCGTATTTAATGGCGAAGCCGACGTCGTAATCACCGATGGAATTGTCGGAAATGTCATGCTGAAAATGGCCGAAGGACTTTCTTCTGGAATTTTCAAGGCTCTTGCCAAAGAAGTCTTCGCAATCGATCCAACACTCGCATCGCGACTCGAACCAGTGGTCAAGAGTTTGTATGCGAAGTATGACTATCACGAATACGGTGGCGCTCCACTTCTTGGCGTGAATGGAGTTTGCCTCATCTCGCACGGATCAAGTGTTGCGCGAACAATTACCAACGCAATCCGACGTGCCCACAATTTTGTCGAACTTGGCGTGAACGAAGAAATCGTCACGCGGCTCGCCGCTGCGGCACACCTCATCGCATGAACCATCCCGCTCCGCCCTTTGGCGTCCGCATTCGCGGCACGGGATCTTGCGTACCAGAACGCATTCTGACAAATGATGATTTGTCCAAAGTGATGGATACCACCGACGAGTGGATTTTTCAGCGCACTGGTATTCGCGAACGACGCGTCTGCGATCCCATGACTGAAGGAACATTCACGATGGCCAGAGACGCGCTGAAGAATGCGCTCGATGCCGCGGAGATGAAAGGTTCTGATCTAGATTTGATCATCGTGGGAACCGTGACTGCGGAAATGACTTGTCCTTCAGTCGCTGCGAGAGTTGGTGCCGCACTTGGCGCTGTTCCTGCTGCTGCATTCGATCTTTCCGCCGCATGCTGCGGATTTGTCTACAGCATCAATCTTGCACAAGCGCTCATCCAATCAGGGCAATTTCGAAGCATTGGCGTGGTCGGCGCCGAAGCGATGAGCACTATTGTTGATTATCAAGATCGCACAGTATCAATTCTCTTCGGCGACTCCGCAGGTGCTGCGGTATTGACGCGCGATCCTGATCCGCGAATCGGATGCTTGTATCAAACCATGGGATCAGATGGCAGCGGATGGAGTTCGCTCTATCTGCCCCGTCGTCCGCAAGAAGTTCCTGCGAGTGATGCTGACAATCCGATTCGTCTTGGAAATCTTCGCATGAACGGCAAAGAAGTCTTTCGATTCGCTGTGACAAAGTTTCGCGAAGTGATTGAAGACGCAATGACCAAGACCAATTTGACGGCGGAAAGCGTCGGCCAAGTCGTCTGTCATCAATCGAATGTTCGCATTATCGAAGCGGCTCGAGAAAAATTAGGATTGCCCCACGAGAAGGTCTATATCAACATTGATCGATTCGGAAATAGTTCTGCAGGCAGCGTCGGGCTCTGTCTCGATCAACTGTGGAGAGCAGGCAAGATCGAAAAGGAACGGCCATTTGTGATGGTTGCTTTCGGTGGCGGTCTGACTTGGGCCAGCGGCGTTTGGCGTATTTGATCAGTAAAACAAGCATTTTTTGCACTTCACGCAATCAATTCCGAGAAGATTTTTATGGCGAATTCAATGATCGTTCTTTGTCCAGGTCAAGGCGCACAATCTGTTGGAATGGGTCGTGGATGGAACGACACAAGCACAGCGGCTGCGGCAATTTTTGCACGAGCCGACAAAGCGATCGACCTGACCTCGCTTGGCGGAACGCTTTCAAAAATATCTTTCGAAGGTCCTGCTGAAACGCTCAATCGAACGGATGTCAGTCAACCTGCTTTATACACCTGTGCAATCGCAAGTTTTCACGCAATGCAAGATCGGCCCGATGCGCCGACGATCTCAGCGTGCGCAGGACTTTCCTTGGGCGAATACACCGCGCTGCATTTGGCTGGGGCGTTTTCATTTGAAGATGGGCTTCGACTCGTTGCGACACGCGGAAAATTGATGCAAGCGGCTGCAGAAGCAAGTCGCGGCGGAATGGTTGCGCTCATAGGTGCTGATGAAGCACAAGCTCAAGCCGTGTGCGATGGCGCAGCGCAAGGAGAAGTCTTGGTCTGCGCCAATTTCAATGCGCCAGGTCAGATCGTTCTTTCTGGACATGCCTCGGCGTGCGATCGAGCGTTGGAATTCGCGTCGACCGTTGGATGCCGAGCGACACGCCTTCAAGTCGCAGGAGCATTTCATTCGCCGCTCATGGCTCCCGCCGCAGAATAGATGCAAAAAGCGCTTGAAAACGTAGATTTTAAGCCACTCAAACATCCG
>JBEELA010000344.1:0-2940 GCA_041168365.1 Planctomycetota bacterium | reverse complement strand
ATTCGCAGTGACGATCATTTGGAACTGCAACGACAACAGCATCGATACCTTTCATCGCCAAGAGCGCGTCGATGCTTGGCACTGCTTCGCTGCCCTTTGCGCCATGTTGTTCAATGAGAAGCGCCGCACGATCTGAGAGAATGTCCCACGCTCCCATAATTTTGATGCCCGCACGACGTGCAGTTTGTGCGTGCACATTCCCGATACCTCCGCAGCCAATCATTCCTAGTCCAAAGGTCATAAGTCTCATAGCATAGAGAACTATGGGATCACCACGGACGGTCATCATTGGCGCAGGCATTGTTGGATTGTGCGGAGCATATGAACTTGCGAAGTGCGGAGTTGATGTTGTTGTGCTCGACCAAAGCACCACATTTGACGGCGCTTCTTGCGGAAATGCGGGCCTTTTTTCAATTGGTCATTATCCGCTCACAAGACCTGGTGCATCATGGAGAGGACTTCGCTGGATGTTCAATTCATCCAGTCCACTGTGGATTCGCCCGAGTCTTTCGCCAGATCTTCTGCGCTGGCTTTGGACATTTCATCGACATTGCAACCAAGCACACACAGAGCGATGCTTGCAAACGCTGTGCGCGATGGGTTGGAGAACCGTTCAAGCTCTCGAAGAAATTCTCGATGCTGAATCGATCGACTGTCTCTACCGCCGATCGGGTTGGATGGATCTGATTCTTGACGAGAACAATCTTGCTGCAGCCGCACACGAAGGACGAACACTTGCACCAATGGGTTATCGCACTGACCGAATTTCTGGAGCTGAACTGCGTCGACGCGATGGGGCATATAAAGATGAAGTTGCCGGCGCAATTCATTATGTCGACAGCGCGATCATTCATCCAGGTCGTCTTGTGCGCGGACTTGCTGATGCACTGCCGCGACACGGCGTGAATATTCGTACTGGTGTGACTGTTGCAGGAATCGAGCGAGATGCGAAAGGCAAATGCATCGGAGCACGGCTTTCCACAGGTGAGATTGTGCATGGAGAAAATGTCGTGATTGCTGCAGGAATATGGTCGAGCGAACTTGCGAAATCCGCTGGAATTTCTGTGCCGATGCAACCTGCTCGCGGATATCACGTGCAGTTGGATGGTGTGCCGCAGTTACCTGTCACGGGTGGAGTGATGCACGAAACATTTGTTGCCTTTAACCCGATGGGAAATCAATTGCGTTTAGCGGGAACGCTTGAGATTGCACCTGTTGGACGACCTTGGATGCGACGACGACTCAATGCACTCATCGCTGGCGCACGAAAATATTTGCACGGTATCGACTCAGGGCGCGTGACGGCAGAATGGGCCGGCTATCGACCATGTACTGCAGATGGAATGCCCGTGATCGGCTTTGCCAAATCGACTCCTGGGTTGTACATCGCAACGGGTCATGGAATGATGGGATTGATGCTCGGACCGATCACTGGTCGAATCATCGCCGCAGATATTTGTCGGCAAACACAGTCGATTGACCCTGAAATTCTTGCCGGCGTGCGACCTGATCGACGCTAGGAGCGAGCATCCCACAAACGCGCGGCGCCTCGGACTCCGCTCGCATCGCCGAATTCCGCCTGAACAATGGGCGTATCGAATTGGTCGGAGAAAATCCGCGCGGCGACCAACGCCGGCGTTTGCTCGAAGATTGTCTTGACATTGCTCACTCCTCCACCAACGACAATCACATCAGGATCGATGGTGTTCACAACAACGGCAAGAGCATCTGCGAATCTTTCGCAAAGCAAGTCAATCACCGCCGTTGCACTCGAATCGATTTGACCGACACTGCGTACGACGATCTCATCAAGCGAACGACGCTCATTTGAATGGCGGAAATATTCTGCCTCCAAAGATGGACCTGCAAGAAACTGCTCAATGCAACCTTCTTTGCCGCAATAACAGTGCCTCGCAAGACGTTCCGCGCGATCGGTTCCAGGCATCGGGCAATGCCCCCATTCACCTGCAATTGAGTTGCGACCAACCAAGATGCGTTTATCAACGACAACTCCCCCGCCGACACCAGTTCCGATGATCACAGCGAAGACAACGCGCGCATCGCGTCCCGCTCCATCGAAAGCTTCGCTCAGCGCAAGACAATTTCCGTCATTTGCTCCGCGAATTTCTCGGCCAAGTTGCAATGAAAGATCACCGATGAGATCTTGTCCATTCAAACACGTCGAATTTGCGTTGCGGTGCGTGCCGTTTTTCGGCGAGACACTGCCTGGATAACCGATCCCAACTGTGCAAGATGTGGCGACATCTTTTTCAATTGAAAGCACCAGCGACGCAATTGCAGCGACTGTTGCTGCATAATCACCTTTGGGAGTTGCGACCCGTCGTCGCAGAATTTCTTTTCCATCTTCGCTCAACGCACAGCCTGCGATTTTTGTTCCGCCAAGATCAATTCCAATTCGCATCACGCCTTCATCCTCATGACAGAATTCTTATGACTGAGTCCAAAGCGAGCGCACAATTGTGTCGATGACTGCAGCGCCCAAGCGTGCGGTGCGTCCTCCGATGTCCAACGACGGAGCGCACTCCGCGACTTCAATGCCAGCGACTTTTCCACTTGCCGCAATTCGCCGAAGAATCGTGCGGAAAGTTGCATCGGGAGCGATTCCCATTGGTGATGGAGCGCTCACGCCAGGTGCGGCGGCTGCACTGAAGACATCCAAGTCGATACTCAAACAGACAAGATCGACTGTCGAAAGAAAACGATCGATCAATTGCAACAGCGATGCTTCTTGGCCAGGATGAAAGGCATCAGCATCAACAAGTTGCGCTCCTGCCGCGGATGCGGCATGAATCAATGCGGGCGTGTTGTGTGGAGGTTGCATACCAAGCAGCATGTATTTGAATGGTCGACTATGCGCCGCGCTCCATGCATGCACTTGAAAAAATGGAGTTCCAGAATGCGCGCGACCAGATTGCAACA
>JBEELA010000343.1:0-3046 GCA_041168365.1 Planctomycetota bacterium | reverse complement strand
ATTCAAATGGAGCAGTATTGCAAGATCGTTCAGATCGAAGGACGAACTCTTTCCCAGATGGCAATCACTCAGATATTGCCAGCTGGTCTAAGGGCGCAAGGAGAATTGGCAGATGTCGTTGCAGCAACTCAACACGCGGGCGTCCCCTGCCCCGAAAGCGAAGCGGCACTTCGAGATCTTGCAGGACAAGTCGCGGCCTTGCGTACTGCTGCTGCTGTCTTGGATTCTGCGACATCCAAAGATGTGCCGAATATCGAAAAGCGTGTTCGCCATTTCCGAGACGTCGTGGTTCCTGCGCTTGGGAAAGTTCGCGAAATTAGCGATGCTTTAGAGCGAATCGTGCCTGCAGACATCTGGCCAATACCAGATTATGCCTCGATGTTGCTGATTCGCTGAACTGAGAAGTCTTTGTAAAGTTTTCAAGACCCTGATGCAAAGTCGGGGTCTTTTCTTATACTCTTGAACTCTTCACAATTGAGTCACTACTGAAATAAGGACCACCATGAGCACCGCAACGACCATAGAAAATACTGTTCGAATCACCGACGCTGGCCCCGCACTGAAGCGGATCGATATCACCATCCCAACTGCGAAGGTGAACGAGCAAATCGAAAGTGCATTCAGCGGACTCGCCTCGCAGGCGGTTGTTCCAGGTTTTCGAAAAGGACATGTTCCCCGAGGACTTCTGGAAAAACGATTCGGCGAAGCGGTCCTACAGGAAGCTCGTCAACAACTTGTTTCGCAGGCGTATCAGCAAGCATTGGAAGCAAATAAAATTCGGCCGATTGGTCAACCAGAACTCGCTCCGGGCGCCGTTGATGCGGAACTCGTACGGGGAAAAGATTTTCTTCTATCGCTTGAAGTCGAAGTGATGCCAGAGTTCGAACTTCCAGCATGGGAAGGTCTCGCGCTGCGCCGACCAATTCTCGACATCGAGCCGAAGCATGTCGAAGAGGAAATTGAACGGTTGTCATATCGCCTTGGAAATCCAGCCCAAATCGAAGGTCCATTTCAACCACTCGACCGAATGGTTGGAAAAGCTGTTGTCCGTCTCAAGGGAGATGACAAGGTGTTTTTCGAAACTGACAACGCACTTTCCGTTGTTCCTGCAGAAGATGATGCAGGAAAAGGTCCATTTCTTGGATTACTTGTGGATGGCCTTGATGCAATTCTCGGTGGAAAGAAAGTTGGCGATGTAGTCACGATTCAAATGGATGGTCCAGAAAGTCACGAAATCATCGAGATTCGTGGCAAACCGCTCTCGGTTGAATACACGATCAATGCTGCAGAACGAATCGCTCCTGCGACTCGTGAAGAGATCGCATCGAAGATGGGCGTTGAGACGGTAGATCTCATGCGCGAGAATCTCAAGGGTGTTCTCGAACGGCGGCGCGACGACGAACAACGCAGTGCGCTGCGCGATCAAGTCTTCGAACAACTCGCTAGTAAGGTCGATTTCGAACTTCCTGCTCGTCTTTCTGAAGCGCAAGCTGGCCGCGATCTCGAACGCCAACGATTGGAAATGCTCTATCGCGGCACAGATCCAGAAGTGGTCGAAAGTCGCCTTGCCGAGATTCGCAGTGCGACTGCAGATGAGACCCGTCGACGTCTCAAGTTGTTTTTCCTCTTGGGAAAGCTTGCTGAAACTCTTGGAGTTGAAGCAACGGAAGGCGAAGTCAACGGACGGATTGCGGCGATTGCTCGATCACGCGGAATGCGACCAGACGCAATGCGAGCGGAGCTCGATAAATCAAATCGCGTTGGTGAAATTGCATTGCAGATCCGTGAACACAAGTCTGCAGACCGAGTGATTTCTAAGGCTGTGATATCGGACATTCCTGCTGAGAAGTGGAACGAAGAAGCGCAAGCCAAGACAAAAGGAATGTCCGGAACACCGTCGACTGTTTCTACTCCCAAAGCAAGTGCTAGCAAAGCCCCTGCAAAAGAATCGAAAGGTAAGTCCAAGGACTAAGAATCTTTTAGTTGTATGCGAGCAATGATCACATCATTGGTGCCAAATCATCTGACTTTTGCTGTTCAGTCAGCGGCAAGTACAGGTGATCTCGGCGCATCAATCTTCCCAATCTTGGGTTGGCTTCTAGTCATAGTCTTCGCAGGCGGATTGTGCATCTACTTCATTGGACGTTGGATGCGCCGAGAGACCCACGATCCAGTTGGATTTACTCTGGGGGATCTTCGAGAGATGCTCGCGGCTGGAGATATCACTCCAGTCGAGTTTCAATCTGCACGCGATGCGATGATTGCTCAAGTCAAGAAGCAGGCTGCAACAACAAAGACGAAGGATGCGAAGTACACTCCCAACAAGCGCAAATAAAATGAAGAAGAATCCTAATTCACATCCTCTCACAACAGCCGCAGGCCCAGGAAATGGTGGTCGCAAAGGCGGACCGCGTGAAAGTGGGCTTGGCCCCAATGGTCCACCGTCAAGCGGTGGAGCTGGAGGCAGCTCTGGTTCTGGCACAGGTGGTGACGGTGGATTTCGCGGTAAGAAAGTCACGACCTGCAGTTTCTGTGGCAAGACAAGCCGCGAAGTTGGTCCGATGGTCGAAGGTCCAAACGATGTCTACATATGTGCCAATTGCACTGATCTCTGTCAGAACATTTTTAAGCAGGAAAAACGGCGTGTTACAGGTGCGGCTCCTGCTTTAACGCAGATTCCTTCCCCGCGGCAGATGAAGGAATATTTGGATCAATATGTGATTGACCAAGACCGCGCAAAGATTTCATTGTCCGTTGCAGTGCACAATCACTACAAGCGATTGACGCAGATCGATAACGCAGAAGCACCTGTCGAACTGGACAAGAGCAATGTTCTTCTCGTTGGTCCAACTGGAACTGGAAAAACTCTTCTCGCAAGGACACTTGCTCGCATTCTCAATGTGCCATTCGCAATTGGGGATGCGACTACGCTGACCGAGGCTGGCTATGTCGGAGAAGATGTTGAGAATCTGCTGCTGAAACTCTTGCAAGCAGCCGACTTTGATGTTGAAGCTGCACAGCGTGGCATCATTTATATCGATGAAAT
>JBEELA010000342.1:0-9094 GCA_041168365.1 Planctomycetota bacterium | reverse complement strand
TTTGAATTTCTCACCACCATGTTTCCAACGCAGACCCAATTTGATTGCGGAGGATCTGAAGCACTCACCAAGGACAATATTTTTGCGATGGACTTCTTGTGCAATGGGGCAACCGGCGCAGCAGGTGCCGCAAAACAAGGAGATGCGATCATCGCATTTACGATCAAGCCTCCAACAACGCTCAATGAGGGCGAAGTTGTATACGACCAAGAAATTGTTCCCTGATCATTTGCTGTTCTGGCATCACGATCCGCGTTTGCCTCTGCGACCTTGCTTGAATCCCTTCTTGTGACCACGCTCCGTTCGCGGTGCACCGCGACCGCCGACAAATCCTTTGTCGCGCTTGCCACGCACTTCGCTTTCTTCGCTCTTGATGCTGCTCGCCTTGCGAAGTGATTTCACCAATCGCAATTCCATTTGCCGAGTCGCCAAGTTGATTTCTGCAATTTGCACTTCGACTGGATCGCCTACGCCAAGACTTGCTCCACTACGCGGCGAAGTCATTCGGCCCGTCGTTTCGCTTCGTGACCATTTCTCTCCGCCGCCACCAATTTCGCGCAGACGGATCATTCCATCTGCAAGGAATCGATCAAGCATCACGAAGACTCCGCCGCCGCCAGGCGATACTCCAGTGACAACACCAGTGAGTGTCTTGGTGAGGAAGTGATCAAACAAAAATTGCAGAACAAGAAAAGTTCGTAATTCGCGCTCGGCGCGTTCCGCATTCACTTCGGTCTCGCTGCAATGCGAGCCGCATTCGACCAACGAGTCTGCATTTTCCACGCGCGGATCCGTTCGCAGTTGATCGAGCAACGCGCGACGTTGCTTTCCGCCCGGGGGCTTGCGTCCGTTGTCAGTCAATTCAGTCCACGCTTCCAACATTCGGTGCGTGACGAGATCTGGATAACGCCGAATCGGACTGGTGAAATGCAAATAATGTTCGCTCGCAAGTGCGAAGTGTCCGATCAGCGCCGGCGCATAGACAGCTTTCGCCATCGATCGCAGAACTGCAAAGTGAATCGCGCGTTCGCTCTCGGTGCCGCGCACTGCATCCAGCAATGCTTGCAAATCTTTTCGCGTTGGCGTTTCAGGCAAACGAATTTTCGCCGTGCGCGCGTACATACGAAGCTCCTCGACATCATGAAACGATGGCTCGGGATGAATACGGCGCAGCGCAGGAATCGCCAGCGACGCAAAGAGTCTTGCAACCGCTTCGTTCGCTTCGACCATAAACATTTCAATCAACTTGTGCGTGAACGCATCGTCTTCAGGCTCGACATCTTTCACGCGGCCATCGTCGCCATAGACCAATTCAGATTCTGGAAGACTGAGAACAATCATTCCATCTTTCAACCTGCGCGCGCGCAGAACCTGCGCAAGCTTCGCAGACATTCGCAGTTCGTCGATGAGGGTTTCGTCGACAGGCGTTTCGGTTTTAGCGTTCTTGCGCGCCGCTGCCATATCGCCGTCGATGACTCCTTGCGCTTCCAAATATGTCATGCGCTTTCGCGAGCGGATGACTGTTGATGCATATCGCTCATAGAGGACCCGGCCATTCTTGTCGAAAGTCATCCACGCGGTCTTCGTAAATCGCGCAACGCCTTCTTGCAAAGAGCAGACTCCGTTGGAAAGCGTTTCCGGCAACATCGGAATGACACGGCGGGGCAGATAGGCGCTGTTTCCTCGAGCGCGCGCTTCGATATCAAGCGCGCCGCCGCGCGGAACAAATGCTGCGACATCTGCAATGTGAACTGCAAGCGTCCATTCTTCCTTGTCTGCATCAAACGAGATGGAAATCGCATCATCGAAATCTCGCGCATCGGGCGGATCGATCGTGAAGACAGAAGTTGCGGTCAAATCTTCCCGACCTTCCCACGGTCCTTCACGATGAGCCTCGAAACTTCGCGCGGCTTCGGCTGCTTCATCCAGAACATCTGCTGGAAATTCGTCGCGTAAGTTGTATGTCACCATCACCGATTGCGTTTCAACATCGGGTTCGCCAGCTGCACCAAGACGCTGAGTGATCACGCCTTCAGCTTTCGATCGCAGATCAGGAAAGCGCGTGATTTCGACAATAACTTTGTCGCCGATTTGCGCATCCTTTGCACCAGGATCGCGCACGACGATTGGCTCGGTCAGACTGCGTCCATCCGGAATCACAATCCAACCTCGACCTTCCTTTTCAAGTCGCCCAGCGAATCGAGTCTGCTTGCGCTCGAGAATTTCGATGACTCGCCCAGTTGGTCTGGCATCGGGCGATTGATCCCAATCCTTGCCACGGCGATTCACAGTGACGCGAACGCGGTCGCCAGAAATTGCGCCACCCGTGTCGCTTTCCGCGATGAAAAGATCGCCTTCGCGGCTTGGAACATCTGGGATCAAATATCCGTCCCCTTTGCCTCGAGCGTTGATGCGGATTCGCCCGATGGTCTCGTCTTTAAAGCGCGTGAGTCGAACGATGTCTTCGTTGCTGATGTCGATCAGATCTTCGGTTGCGAGCGCGTCAAGCGTCACTCGAAAATCTGGAGTTTGATCCTCCAAGATTCGCATTTGGCGTTCGAGTTCGCGGGATCGGACGGGCTGATAGCCGTTGTGTCCGAGGTGATTGAGAATTTGATGTCTGAATGATTCGCTCATTTATTTTTTCGTCTTTCGTGCCGGCTTCGATGCGCGGCTTGGAGTCTTTGCTGGTTGTTTGAGATTTCCGACACCGCGACCTTCGCGAGCAGATTTCTTTTCTTGTTTCTCTCGAGGATTCGCTGGCGATACCCCGGATGCTTGGGAGGACGCCTGCGATTTTGATTCACTGATTGTTGATGCTGCTGCCGCTTTCTCCGCAGGTTTGTCTGTTTCTTTCGCCGCAGGGGCTACTTTGCTGTCGGTGGTTTTCGCGCTCTCGGCAGGCTTTTTCTCCGAAGCTTTCTCCGAAGCTTTCTCGGACTCTTTCTTTTCTGCTTCTTCGGTCTTGCGATACGACTCGCTTCGATAATCCGTTTCATAGAAACCGCCACCCTTAAAGAGTACGGCTGCGCCGATACCGATCTTGCGCTCGACGCGCTTGCGCCCACACTTTGGACAAGTTCGTACGGGTGAAGAAGTGATCGGCTGGAATTGCTCGAATTCGTGCCGACACGCGCGGCAGACATATTCGTATGTCGGCATCTCTATCAGGCGTCCAGATTTGGAGTGACTGCGACCTTTGCGGATCGCAGTGGAATTTCGCCAAAGCGATAACCCGCTTGTAGGCATTGACCAATTCGGCCAGGAGCGATCTTGTCGACAGATTGCTGCATGACGGCTTCATGAAATGTTGGATCGAATTCGGATCCTGGTTTTGGATCGATACGTTCGATTCCGCATTGACCAAGTGCCTTGAGCAATTCGCTACGCATCAGCGTGACGGCATCGGCAAGTTTGTTTGCATCGAGTGATCGCAAATCGTGACCAAGTGCAAGATCCATATTTTCTAGCACGGGAACGATTGCTCGAGCAACATGAGCAATTCCGTGATCGCGTGCACGCATTTCGTTCTCTCGCGAACGTCGTTGAAAGTTTTGAAAGTCTGCAAGCACGCGCAAGTATGCCGTTTGCTTTTCTTCCACTTGCTTGTGCAATTCTGCAAGCAGCGTCATTTCATCGCTTGGTTGAACATCAGGCACTTCTACAGTCGGTTGTTCTTGCGGGGGTTGGGTTGGTTCAGCCATCATGTCTCTCTCGTCCTTCAACTTCCTGAAATCGTGTCCTTGATTTTCTTCCAAACGCCTTTGCCTGCAGGGCGCAATTCTTCGTCAGGATTCGGCTGCGTCTTTGCAAACTGCTCCAGCAACTCTCTTTGAGCTGCAGTGATCTTATTCGGAACTTCAATACAGATACTGACACGCAAATCACCGCGAACTTTCGGCGAGCGCAAGTGAGGCAACCCAGAACCTTCGACGGTCAAGACTTCTCCATGCGGTGTGCCGTGCGGGATTTCCAAAGTCACCTTGCCATCAAGAGTTTCGATAACAGTAATTCCGCCAAGTGCCGCAAGTGAGAAACTGATATCTCGCGTGGTGATCAGATCATCTTCGACTCGCTCAAAAACTTCGTGATCGTTGACTGCAACCACCACATGCAAATCGCCGCGCGGTCCTTTGCCAGCTGGATCTGCTTCTGGTGGTGGCGGTTCACCTTCATTTGCAACCCGGATGACTTGTCCGTGAGAGATGCCAGCTGGAATCTTGACATTCAGATTGCGCTTTTTTGGAACGCGGCCGTTGCCTCGACACTCCGCACAGAATTCGGTGATGACCATGCCGCGCCCACGGCAGTTGGGGCAAGTCGTGACCATACGAAACATTCCGCCAAGTCCTTGTTGCGCAACTTGACCGCTTCCACCACAAGTTGGACATTTGATTGGCTTCGTTCCAGCTTTCGCTCCCGAACCGTCGCATGTGTTGCAACCATCACGCCGAGTGAATGCGACTTCGACATCTTTGCCGTTGAGTACATCGATCAGTTCGATCTCGATACTGGTTTCGAGGTCGTATCCGCGAACTGGACCGCGTCGTCCTCCGCGCGATCCGCCGCCGCCACCTCCAAAAATGTCGTTGAATATCGAGAAAATATCGTCTGGTCGCATCCGCGAGAAATCGTGTCCGGGCGCTTGCCGAAGTCCAGCGTGGCCGTACTGGTCATAGAGCGCCTTGCGCTCAGAATCAGAAAGCACTTCATATGCCTCTGCGCAAACTTTGAATTCTGTTTCTGCTTTCGGGTCACCCGGATTTCGGTCGGGATGCCACTTCATCGCCATGCGCCGATAGGCGCGCTTGATTTCGTCACCGTTGGCGGTTCGCTCGATCGAGAGAATTTCGTAATAGTCGCGTTCGACGGGCACTGTGAATCTCAGCAAAGAAAAGTTGAAAGAAAAACGGAGGACCGAAGAACAGTGGTGTGTTCGACGATCCTCCGTTGTCTAAGCAAATAAATCAGGAGATCGCCCCTTCAGTCGCAGCGGTCTCGTCCTTCAGTTCTGTAACCAGAACATCCGTTGTCAGCATCAAACCAGCAATGCTCGCAGCATTTTCAATCGCAGTCTTGGCGACAAGCGCTGGATCAATAATGCCAGCCTTGATCAAGTCTTCGTATTCGCCAGTCGAGGCATTGAATCCGAATGAGCCCTTGCCTTCGAGAATCTTCTCGACAACAACATCGCCATCGGTGCCATAGTTGGTAGCAATTTGCCACGTCGGACGGCGTAACGCTTCGGCAACGATGTCATAGCCGAACACTTCGTCGCCTTCAGCATCTTTGCGTGCCGCATTGATAGCTGCGATTGCTCGCAGATATGCAACGCCACCGCCAGCAACATAACCCTCTTTCGCCGCAGCGCGAGTGGCGTGAAGAGCATCGTCGACGCGATCCTTCTTCTCCTTCATTGAAACTTCTGTCGCTGCGCCAACATGGACAATCGCCACGCCGCCAGTCAGTTTCGCCAAACGTTCCATGAACTTCTCGCGGTCATAATCAGAGGTCGACTTTTCGTGCTGAGATTTGATTTGCGAAACTCGGTCAGCGATTGCGGCTTTCTTACCAGCACCTTCGATGATCGTGCATTCGTCCTTGGTGATGACAACGCGACGAGCAGTTCCGAGTTCGGAAAGTTCGACATCAGCAAGATTGCGACCGATATCTTCTGCGAAGAAGACGCCGCCAGTCAGCGTGGCGATATCACCAAGCATGGCCTTGCGACGATCGCCAAATCCTGGAGCCTTCACAGCGCAGATTTGCAGAACTCCGCGCAGACGATTGACGACGAGCGCAGCAAGAGCTTCGTTCTCTACTTCTTCGGCGATGACCAACAAAGGCTTCGACGAAGTCGCGATCTTGTTGAGCAGCGGAAGGAAATCAACAAGATTGGAGATCTTCTTCTCATAGATAAGCACGTACGCATTTTCCAAGACGCACTCAGCCTTCTTTGGATCAGTCATGAAATATGGCGAGAGGTATCCCTTATCGAAGCACATGCCTTCGACATAATCCAGCGTGGTGTCAGCAGTCTTGCCTTCTTCGATTTCGACAACTCCATTTGCGCCCACTTTATGGATCGCTTCAGCAATCAGATCGCCGATTTCGGAGTCGTGATTCGCACTGACAGTTGCGACCTTCGCAAGATCATCTTTGCCTTTGCACTTCGTTGAAGCGGAGGTAATGAAATCGCCAGCAGCTTTGGCAGCAGCGTTAATGCCGCGCTGAATTGCGACAGCGTTTGCGCCAGTGGCGACGAACTTCAGTCCACCGTTGAAGATGGCAGCGGCAAGCACTGTTGCAGCCGTGGTGCCATCACCAGCAACATCGGCGGTTTTCTTTGCAACTTGTGCAACCAACTTTGCGCCCATGTTCTGGAATGGTTCGGAGAGTTCAACTTCCTTCGCGACGCTGACGCCGTCTTTGGTGACTGATGGACTACCGAAAGATTTTTGCACAATCACATTGCGCCCAGCTGGACCCATCGTGACGGCAACTGCTTTGGCAATCTGATCGACGCCACGCTTCAGTTCTGCGTGCGCGGCGGTTGAAAATTTCATTTGCTTACTAGACATTTTGTGGATTCCTATCTGTTGATGGATTGGATCAGCCGTCGATGACGCCGAGCAATTCGCTTTCGCGGATGATGAGATGAGTCACGTTCTTGATTTCGATTTCAGTTCCCGAGTACTTGCCATAGACAACGGTGTCACCCTTGGAAACAGTTGGTGCGAGTCGCGTGCCGTTTTCCAGCAACTTGCCTGGTCCGACGGTGATGACTTTTCCCTTCATCGGTTTTTCCTTGGCGGATTCCGGCAAGAAAATTCCTGATGCGGTCTTGGTCTCTGCGTCAAGAGGCTTGACGACGATGCGATCTTCTAGTGGTCGAACATTACTCATGTGTGAATCTCCGTAAGTTAAAAGTGAGGTTGTGAATTGTGAATTTGAACGTGTGTGAAAAGTTTGTGTAATGAATTTTGCGTGGGATCAGAAGTCCATGCCACCCATACCACCCATGCCGCCCATGCCACCCATACCGCCCATGCCGCCCATACCGCCCATGCCACCGCCGCCGTGATCATGACCATGGCCGCCCTTGGCTTCTTCCTTTGGCTTGGGTGTTTCGGTGATTGTTGAATCGGTGACCAACAAGAGTCCTGCGACGCTTGCAGCATTCTGCAAAGCAGATCGATCAACTTTTGCTGGAGTGATGACGCCTTGTTTCATCAGGTCGCCATACTTGCGAGTGAGCGCGTTGAAGCCTTCGCTTCCCTTCATTTGCGCCACTTTGGTGACGACAACAGTGCCGCGTTCACCAGCGTTTTCTGCGATTGTGCGCAGCGGAACGACGAGTGCTTCAGCGACAGTATCGACTCCGAAGACTTCATCTCCGGTGCATTCTGCACGAACTTTCTTCAGCCCTGGAATAGCGCGGATGAAAGAAAGTCCGCCGCCAGGAACAACGCCTTCAGCGACTGCAGCGCGTGTTGCGTGCAATGCGTCTTCGACGCGGCTCTTCTTCTCTTTCAATTCTGTTTCGCTGCTTGCACCAACTTTGATTTGTGCAATACCGCCAGCGAGTTTCGCCAAACGCTCTTGCAGTTTCTCGCGGTCATATTCGGAATCAGTTCGTTCGATCTCGGTACGAATCTGAGTGCAACGACCTTGAATCGTCTTGGTGCTTCCAGCGCCTTCGATGATCGTGGTGTTGTCTGCGTCGACCGTAATCTTCTTTGCTTGACCGAGTTGCGAAATCGCAACCTTATCAAGATCAATTCCAAGATCCTTCATGATCGCAGTTCCGCCGGTGAGGATCGCAAGATCTTCAAGCATCGCCTTACGACGATCGCCATATCCAGGAGCCTTGACTGCGCAAACATTCAGAACACCACGCATCTTATTAATGACGAGAGTGCTGAGTGCTTCGCCTGTGACATCTTCGGCAATGATGATGAGTGGCTTCTTTGATTCCATAACCTTCTCAAGGAAAGGAACCAACTTGGTGACAGAGTCGATCTTGTCTTCGAAGATCAATACGAGTGCTTTGTTGAATTCAACAGACATCGCTTCGGTATCGGTGACAAAGTTTGCGCTCAAGTATCCGCGATCGAAGCGCATGCCTTCGACAACATCAACGATTGTTTCGCGACCCTTGCCTTCTTCGACGGTGATGACCCCATCTTTGCCGACCTTCTCGAAAGCTTCAGCCATAATCGCGCCAACTTCAGTGTCGTTGTTTGCACTGATCGTCGCAACATTTTCGATGCCGCCATCGATATTGCCGACGGGTTTCGCCATCGACACGATTGTTTGGGTCACTGACGTGACGGCCTTGCGCATTCCACGAACGAGAGCGTTGGCATCAGCACCAGCGGCGATAAATTTCAGTCCGCTGCGGAAGAGAGCTTCGGCGAGCACGGTTGCGGTGGTGGTTCCATCGCCTGCATCGTCGGAGGTCTTGGAAGCAGCTTCCTTGACCAACTTGGCTCCCATGTTTTCGATCTTGTTACGAAGTTCAATTTCTTCGGCGACGGTCACGCCGTCTTTGGTCACAGATGGTCCGCCCCAGCTCTTATCGAGCACGGCATTGCGACCGCGAGGTCCCAGAGTGCTCTTCACTGCGGAGGCGAGTTTTTCAACGCCTGCGAGAAGTTGCTTGCGGGCTTGGGTATCGAATGTGAGGTCTTTGACTGCCATGGTGTTCTCCAGCTGTGTGTTTCTGATCTATTAAAGTTTGAGTCTGAAAGTTTGAGTGACTTGAATCTGATGACAAACGCCTGTCAACACTGTCATCGCCTAGAGCAAATGCCGTGCCATAAGTTGCGGTGGGATGTAAGTGCGATCCTGACGGTTAGGCGTGGTTGGCCGAGCCAAGATCGACAATCAATATGTGAATATGCCAAAGAGGCAGGGAAAAAGAACGAAAAATGGTCGAATTCGCTGCAGCAGAGCGGTCAGTTCGACGATTCGCCAGGCGACATTGGTCCTATAACCCTAACGACATCTTCTATATGAAGAGGCGGGTTTGTCAAAATGCGGTAAATCCAGACAAAGTTCATCAGTAAATATCCGCCACCCATCAATGGGA
>JBEELA010000341.1:0-6274 GCA_041168365.1 Planctomycetota bacterium | reverse complement strand
GTAATTGTGAGTGCCGCTCCTGTTGGAATCGCTGTTGCATTTGGTGTTGCAATACTTGACGCAGATTGAATGACAGTAAACCCAACTTTTCCTGCGGAACTTGCTGGAACAACTGGTGTGGCAGGTACAAGTTTTACAGTGACACCTTGACCAAGTGCAGTGGCGCTTGCAAATGCGCAAATTGCAGTAAAGGCGTATGAGAATTTCAATAATTTTATACTTTGTTTCATAGTGTTGTTCTGGTTCTAGAAGTCGTTCTGTTCTTCATATTGATTACCAACCATCTCGGATTTCTTCTGCGCCACCCGCACCTCGGCCATCTTCACGCGGTGGCTTTTTTGATTTTCCTGGCTTGTTTCCAGGCCTATTCCCAGATTTCCCGGCACGTGGCGAATCTTTCGGCAGCGGCTTCCCCTGTAAATCTGCAAGGCTGGACTGTTCCAAATTCAGAACGAGTTCGAGGTTTCGTTGATAGTTCTTTGCCGCGGCGGTTGCGTCATCGTTGCCTGTGGACTTCGCCAATTCGCGTTCCGCGAGATATCGAAAATGCTGCCGTGCTTTTCCAGATTCGATGCGCCACTCTTGAACTGGCATCCCCGAAAGTCGAAGCAGGCGTGCGCCGTAGTAATACGCAGTCGCAAGTTCCTCTCGCGCCACACGCGCAAGAGCATCATCCAACTTTGGAGAACCGTCCAACTCAGTCACCAGTGTTTCCAACTCATCGATGCCGGTCCAGATTTCTCCAGCTCGGACATCTGCTCGAGCCTTCGCCCATCGAATGTCACGGGCTTCCTTTGGCGATGAATCTCCAAGCGTGGTCAGCACATCTTGAAAGCGATCAGAGGTGGTCTTCCATGTGGTCGCGGCTTGCGCATACGCACGCTCCTCTACGGCTGAAGCATCGAGTGCATCTCGCTGATTGTCGGCGGATGGTTCGAGAAATGCTTTTCTTCTTGATGCAATTGCTTCGAGATGCTTTGAATACGCAGCATCCTGCGCAAGTTGCGCTTCACTCTGCGCATCTGATGCTTGATTCTGCAATCGAGCGGCGCGATCCAGTACATACGCAGTCTGGCCAGGACCAAAGTGATACGTCACCGCTGCAACAGGAATAAGTGCCCAGAATCCCCATGCAATTCGAGAAAACATCATGCGAGGGCTTCTTTCTGCAGGGGTTTCGGTACGCGGCGATCACGCGAGAATGTGCGTGGACGTCCAAAGAATGTCAGCAGTGGTCCTACGAATGCAAGCGTTGAACAACCGAGGCCGACCGCAAACAATGCCAAGTCTCGTTCGCTCCAATTACCTCCGACACTCGGCGCAATCATCGTCAGGCTGTTGACAACATCGCTTGGTAGATGCTTGCGATTGCCATCGTGGTAGAAGCCGCCGAGCCGCGTTGCGAGTTGACGCAACCCCATGGTGTCTTGTCGACTCGCATGCCCATTCATATTCATGCTCTTAACTGGATCTCCCAGTCCAACCACGATTGTGTCTGCAATTGAACTTGGAATGACTGACGGAACACCAGTTGCAACATCGCCATCTGTCACAATCAAGAGCGTCGCTGAATCTGCAGGCCAGAGCCGAGCAATTTCAAATGCCTTGGCAAGTCCCTTCTGCAAATTCGTTGGTCCAGATTCGAAAGCCGTGTACATCGGAAGCCCATCAAGCGCATTGCGGATGACTTCCTTGTCGAATGTGTCCTGAACAATCGGGAGTGCCTCCGTATAAAACGCAACGATCGAGATGCGAGTGTTCTCCATATCAAGGCGGTCGAGAACACCTTGGACGACCTCGCCTGCGCGTTTGCCGCGACTGATTTTGTCAGCCTCTGGACCAGCATCTTTTAATTGCATGCTCGGTGAAACATCAAGCATTACAAGCAGATGATTTGATGCAATTTTGGCTGGAGTTCGGTCAATTTCGATCGGATCATATGTCACCAGAAACATCAGTCCCCATGTCGCAAGTGCAGCAGCGATCGCTCGGGCGGGTGCAACAGTGATCGTCCATCTCGACGCACGGCCGCTTGGTCCGAACGCGAGTCGTGCGACACGTGCGACTCGGCGTGCATGCAGCCATTCTGCAATTCCAACAATCGCAAGCACTGCCAAAGCGATGATGATGTGAGAAGTGTGCATCATAAAAATACTTACCAAGGGGTGTATCGCACTCCCAGTAGACCGATGATGTGCAGTCCAAGAAATATAAGAGCGACAATTGCAAATGGTTGAAAGTGATCAAGGGGAACTGTGCCAACACTGCGAAACTCTGCTGGCTTCATTCGATCGATATGAGTGAAGACTCTGCGAAGGCTGGTCGAATCAGTCGCTTGAAATGCTTCGCCGCCAGTTTCGCGTGCGATATCGATAACTTCATCTGGGATCGGATCCGTTGCGACATGGACATGGTAGAGCCTGATGTTGGCGCTCTTCAGCTCGTCGGCGATTTGCGTGGGCACATCGTCAGCAAGATCCGAACTCTCCCCATCAGAAACCAGAATAATCATGCGGTCGCCTTGTTCTGCTTCGTTGATCATGTTGTCCTTGCAGAATCGCAGTGCTGCTCCGATCAGTGTCCCTCCCATATGGCTCGGTTGACGACTTGGATTGGCAAAGGGCAGAGAATTTTTTACGGCAGAAAGATCTTTTGTCAGTGGCGTCCAACGAATTTGTTGCGAACCAAAAATTGTCAGCCCGAATGCATCGCCTTCGCGCACAGCGATGAAGTCTTCGATTGCTTTCTTGGCTTTTTCATAGCGATTGTCCATCGACATGCTCCCCGAAACATCGAGGCAGAATTGAATGTTCGTCAGTTTCCGCGCATTCTTTGGCTGTTGCATTGTTTGCGGGCCAGCGAGAATAACGATCGTTGCAGCCAGTAAGAGTGCAGGTGCGCAGTCGAATGTTGCAAGGAGAATGGAAAGCCATCGACGACTGGGATGTAGTTGATGATCAAATGGGAGACGCAGACCCCATCTGCGATAGGGCACCGCCCACAACATCAGCGCTGGAATTGCCAAGAGCAACAAGAGCATCGGATATGTGAATGTCACTGCGAAACCTCCGCAACAGCAATAGGAGCATGACCACGGTAGTGATCAAGTAACTGCGAAAGACCTTGCGCGGCTTGAGGCGATGCACCACCGCGTGCATGTAGCCAGCGTTCAACTGCCAGCAGCAAGGTGCTTGCTTCTGGATCGGCGCGAAGTTTTTCGATTGCTTCGGCAGGTTGTAGTGCCGAGAAATTACGGCGCTCGCTCCAGAAAGCCATAAGCAGAAGTTCGAGTCGTGCCTGATCGGGCACCGAAAGTCCTTGGTTCATTGCTCCCTCTACAAGTGGTCGAAGTTGATCGGCGAGTGTCGGTGCAGGTGGTGGTGGGGGCGCAGGAGGCGCTGGTCGATTGCGAATCGCCCTGCGGACAAATACGAAAATTGGAATTGCAATCCAAATTGCAGCGATCAAGCCGAGAATCACTCGGTAATAACTTCGTGCGAACAATGGCTTGGCCGAGACAATAAAAAGATCGCTCCCAAATTTCTCTGGCAGTTCAGAGACGATTTTGACAGGAATTGGAGCGATTTCTGTCGCAGGCGTTCCGTCGCGGTGGGTGATCATCGATCGCAGGTCGAATGATCCAGCAACCGCTCCGATAAAGTCGATTCGGTATCGATGTTCAGATATGGGATCGTTGCCTGAGAGATCCGTCACGCGAACCAGCAGTGGCGAAGAAAGATCCTGATCGAGCTTGGCTTGCAGTGGATCACCCGAGTGCGAGATCGTCACGCTGCCCGTGATGCCTCGTGGAGTTGCATTGTCATCAACAACAATCGTCGTCGCAAGAATTGCACTGATGAAATATGCGCCAATCATCCGCGACCTCCACCCATCATCGGTCTGAATGACAGGAAATGTCGAAGGGGTGCGATGAACGGTTGATCCGTTTGCAATCGCAGATAGCTCGTACCGCAACGTGCAAAGTCTGCTGCGACTTCTCCTTCTCGTCCCCATCTGCAACCGCCATGGGATACAAATGATCGTCCACTCTCCGCTTCCTGCCCACGGAAAAATCCTGCACGCAACCTTCCACGTTCGGCGGGATCCATCAAATGAATTGCAACGCAGTCATGCTTCTGTGAAGCGTGTCTTATTGCAGGAATCGCATCTGGATCGTGCAGGTCACTGATCACAATAAAGACACTCGACCTTTTTGCGCGCAGATCAAGATCGCCCAAGCGGTCCGCCAGTCGCGTCCCTTCACTCAAGTTGCTTGCCCGAAGCGGGTCGAGCGCCTGCCAAAGATCGGCACGATTTAGGCTTGGGTTTAAGCGTGTTTCGCGCTCGCCTCCACCGATCACTCCGACGGGACTCATCCGCCTCTGTGCAATCAAACCAATCGCGGATGCAATCCAGACCGCAAGATCATGCTTCGTGATCGTGGTCGACGAAATTCCCATCGACGCAGATGTGTCAACGACGATAAAAACATTCGTTCGCTTTGGAGTGTCGTACTCCTTCACAAACGGCTTCCCAAGTCGAGCTGTGATTTTCCAATCCATCATCTTGATTGGATCGCCTGGTGAATATGGGCGAGACTGTGCATACTCCAGACCCGATCCAATGAAGCGTGAAGGATCCATTCCAAATGCAAGATCGTCTGCGAGTCGTCGAACGACCATTTCAAAGTCGCCTCGCGCAAGTTCGTCAGGTGGTCGCAGAATGGTCGTCACGCGGAATGTTTCTTATGCAAGCGAGCGGAGCATTTCGGTCAGTACATCAGTTGACTTTCGACCCATCGCAAGTGCTTCGTATGAGAGTCGCATGCGGTGCAGAATGACATCCTCGGCAAGGGCGAAGAAATCTTCTGGAATCGTGTACTCCCGCCCGTGCAAGAAGGCTCGTGCGCGAGATGCATGCACCAGTGCAAGTGCTGCGCGTGGACTGCATCCTAATTCAATGTCAGGATGCTTGCGAGTCAAATGCACCAACTCAACACAGTCACGCAGAAAAACCTCGCTGACATGAACGTTCTGTACGGCGGCCATCGCCTCGGAAAGATCACGGATGTGCAACTTCGCCCCATCTTCGATCGCATCGAACGCCGACATCGGCACCGCACCGTCTCCTTGACGTTTCAGCTTCAATTTCAGGCTTCTGCGCACAACTTCGGTTTCCTCTTCCGCCGACGGATATGAAAAACGATGACGTAAAAGGAAACGATCCAGCTGGGCCTCTGGCAATTCAAATGTTCCAGATTGTTCAATTGGATTCTGCGTCGCAATCACTAAGAAGGGCGCAGGTAGAACGTGCGAGGTATCACCGATGGAAACTTTTCGTTCTTGCATTGCCTCGAGGAGCGCGGACTGCACTTTGGGAGATGCGCGGTTGATCTCGTCAGCGAGCAGTAGGTTGGTGAAAATTGGACCACGATGAATGCGAAACTCGCTTGTCTTCTGATCAAGAATCTCTGACCCAAGAATGTCTGATGGCAAAAGATCGATCGTGAACTGCACACGAGAAAATTTCAAGTCGATCGCTTTTGCCACAGACTGAACAATGAGCGTCTTGGCAATGCCTGGGACACCTTCAAGCAGCAGATGTCCACCAGTCAATAGCGCAATCATCACGCGCTCGACGACGACTTGTTGACCAACGACCGTCTTACCAACGTGCGATCGAACAGTGTCTGCGAATGGACAAGCACCAACAGCTGGAATAGTTGCAGGTTGTGAAGGAGAAGAACTCATGGTGTTGCTCGGGGTATTTCCAGTTGTCATATTCATTTGCTCGGAGTGGTTGGTGCAGAAAGCGGTTCAGTCAGCATCGTGTTGATCATTTCTTTGACTTTGTCAGGGCGCACTCCAGCAGCACGCACTTTCCCATTTCGGTCGATGATCACCGTGGTTGGGGCAAGTCGAACGCCCATCGCAGCAGCGGTTGTGCCAAGCATGATTGGCGGTTGACTTCCAGCGACTGCAGTCACGTTGCCATCTTGCATTACTGGAATTGTGATCTTTTTGCCTTCAATTACTGTCTTTGCGGCGGGCCACTTGCTTCGAGCATCGCAGACACCCATGATGACCACACCCTGAGGAGCAAATTCTGTCGCGAGTTCTGCGACTTGCTGAAGTTGTTTCATCGACGCATCGCCCTGCGGCGAAAAGAACTGCATCACAACAATTTGATTCTTGCACGCTTCTGCCGTGACTGGTGTCCCGATCCACTTTGCGTCTTGCGGCAATGCGGGCGCCACTGTTCCTTCCATCGCCTT
>JBEELA010000340.1:0-3587 GCA_041168365.1 Planctomycetota bacterium | reverse complement strand
GTTTCCAGGAGATGTTTCTCCGACGCGTGAAGTTGCATTCGATATGAAGCGCGGAGATGCGATGACGCTGAGTGCGCTTCGAACCACAGTTCATGTGGGATCGCACGCTGATTCGCCGAGTCACTATGGATTGGATGGTCGCACCATGGAGCAGCAGCCTCTCCACTTATATTGGGGCCCATGCGAAGTTGTTCGTGTCCGAGCGGATCGAGTTGGCGTGATCAAGCGATTTGGTCGTGCCGATCTTGATGTGGCTGAGAAGTGGGTGCCTTCTGTCGCGCGGTTGTTGATTGCGACAGGGTCTTATGCAAATCCTGATGTTTGGTCGACAGATTTTCTCGCGCTCGATCCTGCGTTTGTTGATTGGCTCGCAGATGCAGGCGTGAGGCTTGTTGGTGTCGATACGCCGAGCGTGGATACTGCAGAGTCGAAAGATCTTCCATCGCACGCAAGATTCTTTGCGCACGACGTCGCAATTCTTGAAGGACTTGTGTTGGCGGAAGTTGATGCTGGGCTTTATGAACTCTGCGCTTTACCACTGAAGCTTGAGGGTTTCGATGGCAGTCCCATTCGTGCAGTGCTGCGGAGACAGTGAATAATCGCTAGATTCGATTCAATAAAAAAATTGAGGAATGCCTAGGAGATTGCACCTCGTGGGGATACATTGATTTGAATCTATGAAGTGCTCTAGCTCAATGTTTTTCCCTTCGATGTCAATTTTGTTTGGTGTACTCAGTTCATTCGCAGCTGCATCGCCCGTTCCTGACGATCAAGGTTCTGCTCCGCCGAAGTGCAACATCTTGTTCGTGATCTTGGATGATGTTGGTGCGGATCAACTGACGCTTTCGAACCCACCAGGCACAGGTCTTGCGCAAACTCCAACGATCGATGCGATCGCAGCGCAAGGAGTCAACTTCACGAACTGTTGGTCGATGCCCGAGTGCTCGCCAAGCCGAGTCTGTTTCTTTACTGGGAGATTTCCAAGTCGAACAGGGGTTGGTTCTCCGATGACGCAACCAACGCTCGCACAGTCGCAGTGCTCGCCATTCGAAATGACAACGCCACGCATTCTCGGTCATGCGGGATACGAGTGTGGACTCTTCGGCAAATTCCATATTTCGCAAGAGGATTACAATCCATTTGGATTACTTGCTCCATCATCAAACGGATTTACGAATTTCAACGGCACGCTTCTCGGCGCGCCACCATTTATCGATCCGACGATCGCAGGTCAGGTAACCACAGAAACTGTTCTGTATTCCTGTGGATTCCCAGTTGCGGGAAATGCGCCGGCGATTTGTGCTTGCGCATTTCCACCTGGCGTCGGCGAGACAACGGGCGAGTGTTTTCCTGGCGTCGATGCACTCGAGTGTTTGACTGCGGGCGGACTTTCACTTGTTGCGGCCGATGGGACGCCGATTCTTGAATGCGATGCGGATGCTGCCGCTCGCATCGATTGGGATGCTTGGAATGGTTCGTACGCATGGCCTCGAACGATCAATCAATCTGGTGTTGCAAGCCAAGTGACCGCTGTTCGAACGCATGCAGATGTTGATCAAGCAGAGCTTGCTATCGAATTCATAAATGAACAGCGCAAGTCGCCGTCGAATCATTGGATGTGCACTCTTTCTTTTTCTGGCGATCACGATCCATGGCAACCGCCGCCACAAGCGAGCCTTCCACCAGGAACTGTTTGGCCACCGAAGTTGCCGTATGCGTGTGGTGAGCAGGTGGGTGTCGAGAATTCAACTATTCAAGAACGTTTGCTGTCAACTTGGACGATTCAATCCCTTGATTCACAAATTCGCCGCGTGCTACTTTCGACAGGTCTTGCGACGATGGTCGGTGATCAATTCAGATTGAACGCCCCCGATACAGTGATCGTTGTCATTGGCGATAATGGATCGTTTCTGACTTCTGTGCGCTATCCTTTCAATCCACTGCGCGCGAAGGCGACTGCGTATGAGACCGGCATTCGTGTTCCGCTGGTCATTGCAGGCGGACCAACAACTGCGCCAGGTCGCGCAGTCGATCACATGGTGAATGTTGTTGACCTCTATCAATTATGGGGCGAGCTTGCGAATGTCAATGTGCATACAGCGGTGCCTGAAGGGCGACGACTTGATTGTCGTTCGATGTTGCCGTATCTCAAATATCCTGCAGCTCCGAGCGTGCGATCGTGGAATTACTCTGAGTATTTCGCGCCCCAACTTGCAGATCCATGCTCTCCGTGCCTCATCACAACTGGCGCTGCTGAAACGTGTACCGACACGATCCTCACAACGCAGTCATTGTGCGAATCTCAAGGTGGTGTATGGCATCCAGAGGCGACGGATTGCTGCGATTTATTGGCGCAGATGACAGCGGCTGGAAAGAAGCCTGCGTCTTTCAGCGTGATTTATGCAAAGCAGCGAGCGATTACTGACGGACGCTGGAAACTTGTTTATAGCGAGCAACCTCCGTGCCTCTTGAGTCAAGGTGCATGTGTTTATGAATTTTTCGATCTCTTACAATGCTTTGCGGCAAACTTCCTTTTCGGTCGTGGCATTGACAACAAGCAATGCAATTTGCTCGCGACGTGTGATCCAGTCGCTGATCTGAATTTGGTTCAGCGTGCGGCATACATACGCCTTCGAGCCGAACTCGCGCTGGTGCAGGAATCGTTCAAGTCGTGTGTTGGTGATGTGACGATGGATGGTCAAGTCACTGGTGGCGATCTCACTGCGATGCTGGCATTCTGGGGAGGACCGAGCGTGGCAGATTTGGATAACGACGGCATCACCAACGGACCTGACTTGGCGATGTTGCTCGCGAGTTGGGGATGTTCCACACAGTAAATCCGAACAAGTACGAATCATCCCACCCAGCAAACCGCTTTCACTTCGACAGAAATTGGTGTTGGGAGTCCGACGATTTCGAGCGTCGTGCGTGTCGGATTTGGATTGCCTGCACCCGCAAAGTATTCCGCATAGATCCGGTTGTATGTCGGGAAGTCGCGCTTCATGTTTGTGAGATAGATCGTGACGTCGACAACGGTCGTCCAGGCAATCCCCGCATCGGCGACGACAAGCTTGACATTTTCAAAGCACGCACGGCACTGCACTTCGAAATCAAATGGATCGACGCCTGGGATGATTGCGCTGCCGCGTTGCCGTGGACCGACGCCGCTTAAGAAAACAAAATCGCCCGCGCGCTTGGCGTGTGGATACGGCCCAACGGGTTCGGGCGCGCGTGTTGAATGAATGTCTTGGCTCATTTATTTCCCTTTTGATTGCACAACCACAACAGGCTCGGCGAAGAATCGCAGCGCCTCACGTCCGCCCTCACGACCGAGTCCACTAGAACGCATACCTCCGATCGGCACGCGCAAGTCGCGCACCATCCATGAATTGATCCACACCGTTCCACAGTCGAGTGCGTTTGCAATACGAGTGGCGCACGAATCATCGCTCGTCCACACGCTTGCAGAGAGTCCAAAGCGGGTGCCATTGGCGATCGCAATCGCTTGCGCTTCGTCATCGAATGGAATGAGCGTCGCAACTGGTCCGAAAATTTCCTCTTGATTCGCACGAGCGCTTGGCGCAAGG
>JBEELA010000339.1:0-2717 GCA_041168365.1 Planctomycetota bacterium | reverse complement strand
CATTCGCTGTGCGGATTCGCGCATGATGTTTGCATCCGAATCGGGGCGGCATTGCGCGACTTCGATCGCGACAGCATCAATTCCATGACTGTGCAGAGTGCGAACAATTGCATATCCATCTCCACCATTATTTCCACCACCGCAAAGAGTGATGACACGAATCGAAATACCCATTGAATCGATTGGCAACTCATTTCGAATGATCGCTGCGCATTCGACTGCGGCATGAGTCATCAAGACAAGTGGGCAGACTCCGAAGTCCGTTGTGCAAGATTCGTCGTACTGAGTTGCTTGAGATCGCGAAAGGGCACCATTCACTCCACAAGCGTAGCGGTGTGGCGTGTTCGCGATGACATTGCATCGAGGAGATACTCTGTGCTGATGGCAGTGTTGATTGTGACAGTTTGGGTCCTGAGTGGTTTATCGCTTGTAGGCGCCGCATATTGGTTGCTTGTGCGTTGGCGCGTGCACCGCGATGGTCGAAATCGGCCCAGTTTGCGCGAAGGTTTGACAGTCACGATGCCTTCTTGGCCAAGTGTTTCCATCATCATCCCCGCACATAACGAAGAGGCGCATGCACCTGATCTTTTGCGCACATTGCTTGCACAGATTTACCCAGGCTCGATCGAGATCATCTTCGTGCTTGATCGTTGCACGGATGGAACCCGCGCGGTATTGGAGAAAGAAAACGCGCTTTCAGGCGGTGGTGCGAGACATCGACTTGTTCGCTTGATCGACAATCACGATTGTCCAGATGATTGGGCTGGTAAATGTAATGCTGCAAATCGAGGCAGCGCGCTGGCAACTGGCGAACTCTTGCTCTTTACGGATGCCGACACAACATTTGATCCAGCTCTGGTGCGTGCTTCGGTTGCGTTACTGCGGCAGCGAGAACTTGCACTTCTTTCTGCGCTGCCCAAAGTGAGCGTTCGCAGCAATTTCGAAGCAGTTGTGCAACCTGTTGCGATCATGCAGTTGATGAAGATCTATCCGATTTCAAAGGTCAACGATGAAGTGAAGCCTCGAGCATTCGCTAATGGGCAGTTCATGCTCTTCACTCGTGAGGCCTATAACGCCGCAGGAGGACACACTGCGGTGAAAGATGATCTTCTGGAAGACATCGCATTTGCGCGTCGAATCGTGCAGTTTCTTCGCAGAAAGGCTGGGATTTTCGTCGCCGACGAATTGCTGCATGTTCGGATGTACGAGTCGTATGCACAATTTCGAGAAGGATGGCGGAGGATTTTTATAGAGGCGTGCAATCGAAATCCATCGAGACTTTTTCGATATGGGCTTGAATGCGTCGTTGTTGGAGCTGGTGTGACAATCATTGCCCTCGCGACAATCGTCACTGGGGTTGCAGGGTTGGCATTGGGTGATCAACCGCTTGGTATTTCTGGTGTGACGACTGGATTTGTTGCACTTATCTGTCAGCAAATCACGCTGCGCCGCATCTTTGAGTTAATCGGTGTTCCGCCGATCGCGGCACTTGCCTATGCATATGGATCATTGGCCGTCACTCGCATTCAATGGAGAGCCGCAAAGGATTTGCGCGCGCAAAAGCCGGTGCGCTGGGGCGGGCGAAATTATGTTTTGAAACCCCAATCGAATTGAACACTCTTTCACGACCACTTCAACTATGTTGTCACACCTATGAAAATTCTTCTGACAAACGATGATGGAATTACCGCCCCTGGAATTGCTGCTTTGTATAGCGCGATTCGTTCGCTAGGTGAAGTTGTTGTGATTGCTCCCGCAGGTGTTCAATCTGCAATGAGCCACGGCATTACTTTTCATCGGCCCTTGATGACGCGGGATTTTCAGGTGAACGCCGAAATGTTTGGGACTTCGATTGATGGAACACCTGCGGACTGCGTGAAGCTTGGACTGCGGACGATCTGGGCTGAAAGATTTGGAGCAGGTACGAAGCCCGATTTGGTTATCAGTGGAATGAATAGTGGCGCAAATGTCGGTATCAACGTGATCTATTCAGGAACGATCGCTGCCGCAATCGAAGCTGCATTTCTTGGAGTGCCTGCGATCGCTGTCAGTTTGCATATCGGAGAATCGCCACGGACTCAGTGGCAACGCGCAGCAGAAATTGCGCGCGCGGCGATTGATCGAGTGATTGAACATCCACTTGATGCGCACCGTGTTATTTCGATCAATGTTCCGCGCACTGAAAAAGCGGATGCCGCGATGCCCGCGCTACGTGTGGTGCGAATGAATACATCTGCGGGAGTTGATCGGCATGAGCGACGCGAATCTCCTGAGGGCAGGGCGTATTACTGGCCGTATGGAAATGGCATGGAGTTTTTTCATACTGCGCAGGGGAGCGATGTCGAAGCGCTCATGGCGCACAATGTCACGATCACGCCGCTGTGGTACGACTTGACCGATGATGCTTCGCTTGCAGCGTGGCAGAAGAGATTGCACGCATAGCGCAAGCCACGGAAACAGCCACGGAATCGAGACACGCAAATGCATAAGTGGGCAGCCGTGAAAAGTCCTCTTGGGGCTCAGACAGTCCTCGGCGACCGACACGATCTGATTTACGAAATTTTATTACAAGTGCCGTCGACCGCCTGCGGAACTCGCCCGAGAGAACTTTCCAACGGCTGGGCACGCAAGTTAAAGTGCGATGGGAACAGCCACGGAAATGCATAAGTGATCAGCCGTGAAAAGTCCTCTCGGGGCTCAGACAGTCCTCGGCGACC
>JBEELA010000338.1:0-3992 GCA_041168365.1 Planctomycetota bacterium | reverse complement strand
GATTTCGGTGGACAATCTCTGCCGTCAGTGAAGACATGCACAAAGAGTCGCTCCTTGGGAAAATCACACTCTCGCGCTAAATCCAATAGTGCAATGAGGTGCGAAAGATCGCTGTGAACTTGTCCATCACTGACTAATCCCATCAAGTGAACGCTCCGACCATTTTCCTTGCTCCGCTTGAATGCTTCACGCATGGTCGTGTTGGATGCGAATCGGCCGTCGCGAATGGCGCGCGAGATTCGCATGAGTTCCTGATCGACAATTCTTCCTGCTCCAATATTTTGATGGCCGACTTCGGAATTTCCCATCACTGGCCCGCTCGAATCGATCGGTAATCCGACATCCTCGCCGCTTGTCCGAATCAGAACCGTTGGGAACTCACTGGTCAATCTGTCATCGACAGGCGTTTTCGCCAAGAGCAGCGCATTAAATGCGTTGTGTGAAGGATGCGGATTTCGCCCCCAGCCATCCCGCACAATCAGAACGCAGGGGGTATTTGAAATGGACGATTTCACGGTATGCAGAATAGATCATTCACAAGCAGGGTGGAATTCCTTGTCGCACTTCGCCGAGCAGTCGGATACTCTTGAGAAATTGGAGGTTCGGCAATGCAGGACGCGATCGCCAGAGTAGAAACTATGGACGGAACACTCAAAGAACGATACGACGAGGTCAAACGACGAATTGCAGCAGCTGCTATTCGCAGTGGCCGCAAGCCAGAGCAGATCATGCTTGTTGTTGTTTCAAAGTCGGGGACAATTGAGCAAATTCGAGAATTAATTTCGTTTGGTCAGCAGGACTTTGGAGAAAATCGTGTTCAGCAGTTGATCCAGCGCGTTGCGCAGATCGATGAACACTTGGTGCGCTTGCGAGAATTGCGAGGTCAAGCGCCAGAGGTTCGATGGCACATGATCGGCACGATTCAACGCAACAAGGTTCGTAAGGCGGTTGAATTGTCGCGATTGATTCAGTCCGTAGATAGTTTGCGCTTGGCAGAGGAGATTCATGTTCAAGCAGCACGGCGTGAACAACCCATCGATGTCCTGCTTGAAGTCAATGTCTCTGGAGAAATTTCAAAGCATGGAATTACTGGCGCCGCAGTTCGACATGTTGTGCAACAGTTGGACACGATGGTCAACATTCGCGTCAGAGGCTTGATGTGTATGGCACCACTCGTTGGCGGAACATCTGCAGCGCGCGAAACCTTTGATCGTGGATTCGAACTTTTCACTGATGTTCGGCAGAGTGGCCAAGGCGGTAAAACGTTTGATTTACTTTCGATGGGAATGTCTGGTGACTTTGAAGAAGCAATCCTTGCTGGAGCAAATATTGTTCGAGTTGGTTCTGCGATCTTTGGCGCAAGCGAATCCGAGGCCTCATCAGAATCTGACACGGAGACTGAGATCGCATGATTCCTCCGATGGCGACTGAATCAACAAGCAATCACAAGGTAGAAGCTCAAGTGCAGATTGAAATTGATGAGCACACTCGGCGAATTCGCGCGAGACTAGAATCCGTGACTATGCAGGATGCTTCGGCATGGACATCACTTCTTCCTGGGCGATTCATCGTCTTTGACGGCCCAGATGGCAGTGGTAAAAGCACGCAGTTTCAAGCGGTGGCGAAAGTTGCACAAGCTGCAGGAGTCGAAACCGTTGAAGTACGAGAACCAGGGGGTACGCCCATCGGCGAAAAGATTCGCGAAGTGCTGCTTGATCCTGCAAATTCCGAAATGGTGACTCGCTGCGAGATGCTCATGTACATGGCAAGCCGCGCACAGTTGATGGAAGAACGAATTCTTCCTGCCCTGGCTCGTGGCGCATTCGTTTTGGCGGATCGATTCATTTCGTCGACGCTTGCATATCAAGGAAGTGCTGGCGGCTTGGCGCGACAAGACATTCTTTCTGTTGGCGATATCGCAATCGGTGGACGATGGCCTGACCTTGTTGTGGTTTTCGACGTTGATTGGAAGACTGCACAATCTCGAATGTCTCGCGCGCTTGATCGGATAGAGCAGAAAGATGCCGACTATCACCGACGCGTTCGAGAGGGATATTTAGAGCAAGCGCGTTCTCAACCCGAGAAGTATTTAGTGGTTGATTCAACAGCGAAGCCGGAAGCAGTCTTTGCTGCGTTGACTGAGGGAATCACCCATCACTTGCGGCGGAACTGATTGGAAAATTGATCACGATTTCCAGCGTTTTTCTGTGAAGTGATAAAATAGAAAAATCGATTGCCAACCCAAATCAAATCGAATTTGGGACCGCAACACCCATTCGTTTGGCGACGAGTGCGCAGATTGTGTCAGTCGCACGGGCAAGATCATCGTTGACAACAAAGTCGTCGTATGTTTTCCCGATGCGCGCGCGCGCAATTTCTCGTGTGCTTGCTGCGAATCGCCGCTGAATCGCTGCTTCATCTTCTCGCCCACGCAGTCGAAGTCGATGAAGTAATTCCGCTTCCGAAGGTGCAAGGACAAAGACGCCATACATCTGCGAGTATTTCGCCCGAACAATTTCTGCACCTTGCACATCGATATCCAATATGGCCAAGCGACCGTTTTTCAGCGCTGTCTCGATTGGCTCGCGTGGAGATCCATACCACGAGCGACCGAAGACTTGCGCATGTTCAAGAAAGCGATCATCGTTGATCATTTTTTGAAATTCAGTTTCAGTGATGAAGTGGTAATCGCGACCATCTACTTCGCCAGGCCCAGCTTGTCGTGTTGTTGCGGAAATACTAAAGACACCATCAAAGCGCCGAAGGAGTTCGTGGACGATGGATGTTTTTCCAACGCCTGATGGTCCGCTGAGAACTAAAAGTAATCCATCAAAGTGCAATCTAGAAGTTTGTTCAATCGACATATTCGAAGTGTAAAGAGTTTGGTGGAAGCGCTTTCGCCATGCGGTTAAGAAAAATCAGAAATCAGATGTAAGAAAATCCGTCGCTCATTCCTTCTATGCATGCATAGGCGGCGGTTTCGGACACGAAGTCCGTGAGAAAGTGGGGTATCTATGTCTCGAGATGAAGTTCGGCGGGATCGTTTAAGTCAATTTGTCGACCTTGCCCGTATTTATCGCAGGTGGACGAAAATCCAAACGGCTCAAGCGCTTGGGCGCGAGCCTTCAAAAGTGGTTCCAGAAAGCGGAAATCCAAAGCTTGATTTAGTTGTGGGACTCGCAGAAGCGCTTGATTGGGATGTCGGTGATGTTGCGGAAGGCATTTGGCGCGACGAAGCCGAGGCCTATGGAGAAATCGAAACGATGGCTGAACGTGGATTCGCGATTCTCGATCGAGAAGCGATTGAAGCACATCGTGCAGGCGAATATCGTCGTATGACAGAATTGTCTCGCGCTTTATTTCTTGCCGCGCATACTGGAAGTGAACGCGCGACAGCGGCAAATCGTCTCGCGGGAGCGTATGACGGACTTGGGCGATACACGAAAGCTCTTGCGGCTTTGCAACGCGGACTTGCCGAACCAGGAGTCCCCGCACATGTTCGGATGATGCTTGAAGTCAATCTTGCCAACGCGCACTATGCGCTTTGGCATCTTGTCGAGGCTTGCTCTGTCGCAAACTCGCTTGTGGAACGATTTCAATCTCGCCCAGCGGAAACCCGCACCGAGCGAGTTGTCCAAGCGTTTGGGCATTATGTTCGTGGACAATCTGAGCGCCGATTGATTGAAACCGATCCACTCAGTGGAAATTCACATGCGCAGCGCGCTCGTGAAGATTTGCAGATTGCGCTGACGGCTTACACAACTCTCGCACAAGAGTTTGATGATGCGTCGTATGCGGGGATCGCAAATACTTGCACGGGTGCGATTTTCGAATGCGATGCCGCGCTTGGAGTGATGGATCCACTGCGTGCCGCCGAAGCACTCTCTGCAGGATTAGATCAAGTTATCGATGTTGTGAATTACCCACCAGGGGATTGGTTGGAGAGTTATGGTTGGTGGGCGATCTTCGGATGTAATGTCGTGCTGCGCGGT
>JBEELA010000337.1:0-5525 GCA_041168365.1 Planctomycetota bacterium | reverse complement strand
CCTGCCCGCTCGGCGCCGTTCCTTGCAGCACTTTCTTGACAGCCTTTGCGTCCCACTCAAGTGCATCGTCAGCGACAGTGATAAAACCATTTGTTCGAAAGAGATCGTCAAGTGTCTTACTGCGGTCTTGACTTGCATCACAAAGAGATCGGAACTGCACATGTGTCACACGCGCCATGAATTCTGGATGAAATGTGCGTCCATGATCGGCAACCTTGGTCACAAATTCCTCTCGTGGCATCGCTTGTAATGCATGCAAATTAAATGCAAGCAATTTCGATCGATCGAATTTCGCAGGAGTTTTCACGACACGTGGAAGATCGAAGTGGCTCTTCAGAAATTCTCGGTCAAACTTTTCCAAGTCTCCACCAGGACTCCATCCATTGAGAGATAAAAAGTTGCAGAGGACCTCTGGCAAATATCCAGAGCGTCGAAAATCATCGACATTGATTTCTGGGAGTATCACGCCCAAGGCAGAAGCGAGAGCACCTGCAGAAGCAAGATCCAACTGTGTGTTTTTGTCCTTGATCCATGCGGAAAAAAGCGTTGGATCGACCGTGTCCGCTGGCGGCGCAGTCATCCCCCGCTCCGCGATTGCCTTGCGCAGAACTTTATCCTTGTCTCGCTTGGACATCTTCGATCCATCTGGATTGAAGATCAGCGGCAAGTGACCATAGATGGGTCTGCGAAAACCAAGTGCATCCTGCAGCACGATGTGCTTTGCGCTGTTATTGAAATGCTCTTGTGCTCGTAGGACGTGCGTGACTCCCATCAATTCGTCATCAACAACAACTGCAAAGTGATACGTTGGAAAACCATCAGCCTTGCGAATGACAAAGTCGTCGGTCTCCCCAGCGGGAATGATCGCTTCGCCAAGAATCTCATCGCAAATCGTGATTGGCGTTTGCGGAGTATGAAATCGAATGACTGCGGGCTTTCCTGCAGCAAGAAATTCAGTAACTTTTTCCGAGCTCAATGAGCGTGCGGCTTCTCCTGTGTATCGAAATGGCTTGTTTTCAGCCTTTGCAATGTCTCGAAGCGCAGCAAGTTCTTCGGTTGTCTCGAATGCGTAATACGCTTTGCCGTTGGCAATCAGGAGATCAAAATACTTCTGATAGGTCTCTAGCCGCTGCGCTTGAAAGTATGGACCGCGATCGCCGCCACCACAACCTTCGAAGACGGGTCCTTCATCCCAATCAATTCCAAGCCATAACAAATCTTTGACGAATCCAATACTCGCTGCGTCGCTCGATCGCTTCTGATCGGTATCTTCGATACGCAATACAAAAGTTCCGCCTCGACCTTTGGCAAAAGCCCAACAGAAGAGCGCAGTGCGCGCCCCTCCAACATGAAGATGGCCTGATGGACTTGGAGCAAAGCGGGTGACTATTTTGTTGGAAGTTGAATTCATTGGTTTTGATTTTTACAAGCGGACTAGGATGAAGTTGTGAAGCCTAGCAAATCGGAAGTTGCATCAATGAAAGGAACGCGAATTGGCCTGCTTTCGGACAGCCATGGAGATGCGATGCGCACTCGTCGCGCGATCGAGGAACTCACTCAACTTGGCGCAACAATGTTCATTCATTGCGGAGATATCGAGACAATCGAGTGTCTCGACCCAATGGCAGGACTTGATGCGCACATCGTCTTTGGGAATTGCGACGAACCTTCCGATTTGCAGGACTATGCACGGTCGATCGAGATTACTGTTCATCACCCGTTGGGCGAAATCATTATCGACGACCAGCGAATCGCCTTCACTCACGGTGACGATCCCAATTGCATGCAACGCCCAATTGATACCAAGGCGCAATGGCTTTTTCATGGTCACACGCATCTCAAGCGCGATGTCAAAATCGGATCAACACGAGTGGTCAATCCCGGCGCACTACACCGAGCGAAACCGCATACCGTTGCTTTGGTCATTCCCAGTAGCGGTCTAGTGGAATTTCAAACGATCTTGTAAGAGCTTGCACGACAAATAAAAAAACAAAATGAAATGCAATGAACGCAATGAAATCTGAAACGCTTCCATTACTTATTCTTCTGTTCAACTTCGCATCTGCTTGGATGATGGTCGGGCTGATTTGGTTGATCCAGATCGTTCACTATCCACTTTTCGCTTTCGTTGGCAAAGATGCATTCGTCTCATATGCATCACAGCATGTCCGATCAATCACGTTGATTGTTGCGCCAATCATGCTGATTGAACTCGTCACATCGATTGCGCTCTTCTCATTTCGGCCGCCTTCACTGCAGAAGTGGATGGTCATCGTAGGAATGTTTTTTGTCGCAGTGGCATGGATATCGACTTGGTTGTTGCAGATCCCTGCCCACGAAAAACTTGTTTCGGGATTTGACTCGGCGGCGTATCTGCGACTTGTGGGCACAAACTGGATTCGCACAATCGCATGGTCTTGCCATGGAATAGTGACGGGATGGATGTGCTGGATCTGCTTGACTACGATTGAGTAATTCGTCGAATCAATGGCAAAACAAGTATGCTGTGCCAATGAAACAGCTCAGGAAACCTCGCAAGCGCGTTGAACTTCCTCCAATTGATTTGGGGCCTGGAATACTTGAGCAATCGCATGTTGCCACTCCGTTTTCGATGAATATTTTTGCGTGGAATACACATCGCTTCGTCGAACATAAAATCACATCTCTCGTTGATGTCGAGAGGCTTCGTGAGAATCTTCCTGTGTTGTGGATCAACATTGATGGAACGCCGAACGCTGCACTTCTGTCACAACTCGGTCAAATTTTTGATCTTCATCCCCTTGCGCTCGAGGATGTGCAACATCCGACTCAACGCGCAAAGGTCGAGCCCTTTGGACCAAATCTTTTTGTTGTCGTTCCAATGCCTATGAATCAAGATGGGCAATTTGTCACAGAGCAGTTGGCGATGTTTGTCGGACCGTCTGCGGTAATCACGATATCAGAACGTCCTGACGGTGATTGTCTCGAACATGTGCGTCGGCGCATTCGACAGCACGAAGGTCGCATTCGCGATAAAGGCGCTGCATATTTGGCATTCGCAATTTTTGATGCGGTCATTGATCATTATTTTCCGATCGTCAACCAACTCAGCGAACGTATCGACATGATCGAAGAAGAAGTTGTCGGGAGCCGCACTGCACCAGATATGTATGCGATCCGCGATGCGAAACATGATCTTGCAAAGGTCCGTCAAGCGATCTGGCCGATGCGTGATGCGTTGACGGCGATGATGACGATGGAAGCTTGGTTTGACATGGAGCACCGCATTTTTCTTCGCAACGCTCTTGATCACGTCATGCGGCTCATCGACATGCTCGACTCTGAGCGCACGATGGCTTCTGATTTGATGGAACTTGCGATCGCAATCGCCAACGCAAAACTCGGTGAGGTGACAAAAGTGCTGACGATGATTGCCACGATTTTCATCCCGATCACTTTTATTGCAGGTGTGTATGGAATGAATTTTGATTTTATGCCTGAACTGCATTGGAAGTATGGATACGTGCTTGCCTTGAGCCTGATGGGATTGACCACGACGGGATTTATGGTGATGTTTTGGAGGCGTGGATGGTTTCGCTCGTCGATCATGATTGAACACACTGCGCGAAAATAAAGTTACGGATACAGCCAAGGAATCGAGTCACGGAAATGCATACGTGGGCAGCCGTGAAAAGTCCTCTCGGGGCTCAGACAGTCCTCGGCGACCGACACGACCCGAATTACGAAAATTTATTTACAAGCGCCGTCGGCCGCCTGCGGAACTCGCCCGAGAGAACTTTCCACCGGCTGGGCACGCAAGCTGATTCGCGAAGGATCTGAAATCGTTCGAGCGAGAATTTGATTCGCCAACGTGTGCAGTGGAATGATTTGAACCCCGGCGAGTTTGCAAGCTGAGCCGGAGTCCGCGTAGGCGAGGCGCAGCATGTTTGAGCCCGGGGGCGAATCAGTCCGCGGCCAAAATCTGCACGAACCACTTTTGAGTCCATGCACATTTGCCTTAAAAAGATTGCAGTATGTACCCCTTGCGCCCGCAAGGAGAATCTTGGATGATGATCTGTATGCAGCTCGCGGAGCAGCACTTTGACCTTCACGGATGAGAAAGATCGAATGCCTAAACCATTCACAATGCCCATGGACACGCAGACAACAAATCGCGCTTCTGATTATTTTGGTTCGCTCACCTTCAGCGGTGATGTCATGCTGAAGAGATTGCCGCCTGAAGTTTTCATGAACCTCCAACGCACCATGCAACGCAATCTCTCGCTCGATCGATCGATTGCGAATACGGTTGCATCTGCGATCAAGGAATGGGCACTCGAACATGGTGCCACTCATTACTGTCATTGGTTTCAACCTCTCACTGGATTAACCGCTGAGAAGCACGACGCGTTCCTTTCGCCGACCGGTGATGGCGGCGCTATCGAAAAATTCTCTGGTGATGCTCTCATTCAAGGTGAGCCAGACGCTTCCAGTTTTCCTTCCGGTGGAATCCGCGATACATACGAAGCTCGTGGATACACAGCATGGGATGCAACTAGTCCTGTCTTCTTGTTGCGCGGCAGCGATGGGAATATGACCCTCTGCATTCCAACTGCTTTCGTTTCGTGGACTGGTGAAGCACTCGATCAGAAGACGCCACTTCTTCGTTCAATCGATGCGGTTTCGAAACATGCACTGCGCATCGTGCGATTGTTTGGCGATACAAAAACTACGAATGCAATCGCAACACTTGGTTGCGAACAGGAATATTTCCTGATTGACCGCGAACTCTTTCTGCAACGACTTGATCTCGTTGTTTGCGGTCGAACGTTGGTCGGCGCTCAACCTCCCAAGGGTCAGCAGTTGGAGGATCACTACTTTGGTGCAATTCCTGAAGCGGTTTTGGCATATATGACCGAATGCGAAGAGCGTTTATTTGAACTTGGAATCCCAGTCAAAACTCGGCACAATGAAGTTGCGCCTGGCCAATACGAACTTGCGCCGACCTTCGAAAATTCTAATGTCGCTGTTGATCACCAGATGACAACGATGCATGTCTTAAGGTCCGTTGCCCGTAAGCACGGATTTGAGTGTCTGCTGCATGAAAAACCATTTGCTGGCATCAACGGTTCTGGCAAGCACAATAATTGGTCGATGTCCACCGACACTGGGGTCAATCTTCTTGATCCACGCGACGACACGCATCCCAATATGCAGTTCATGGTTTGTCTGGCCGCAATCATTCGCGCAGTAGATTTGCATGCAGATTTACTGCGAGTTTCGATCGCAACTGCTCACAACGATCATCGGCTTGGTGCCAACGAAGCGCCCCCTGCAATTATGTCCATCTATCTCGGCGAGATGCTCACCAACATTCTTGATCAACTCGTTGCAGGCGAAACAAAGAAGTCTGCAAAGACTGCTGATCTTGAATTGGGTTCGAGAACTCTCCCTCAGATTCCTCGACATTCCAGCGATCGCAATCGAACAAGTCCTTTCGCATTCACTGGAAATAAGTTCGAGTTTCGCGCGGTCGGTTCTTCGCA
>JBEELA010000336.1:0-2953 GCA_041168365.1 Planctomycetota bacterium | reverse complement strand
CTTGCATGCGATACGCCTGGTATTCCAGACAATCAACGCGTCACCAAGCAAGGTCTCGGCGTCGCAGTGATGATCCAAGATTCATCGATGATTTCTGATATCGAACTTGTGCGGCAATCATGCGCACTTGCCAAGCGACATCGCATCGCGCATCAGCGTGCTGTTCTGCCACGCGGCGGGCAAGATGCTGGCGCAATTCAGCGATCAGGACATGGCGCTCGATGTATCGCATTCGGACCTGGTACGCGATACATCCATACTGTGACCGAAATGGTTCACAAAACCGATCTTGAAGCGACGATTGAATTGCTTGCGGTTCTGCTAGGCGATCTCTGATCGCTCATCATTCGCGAGGCGGCGAACAAAGCGGTCCCCAATCATCGACATATCCATGTTCGGTGATGACATGCAAGAATGCCGGAACAAGTTCGACCAGCGCAACAATCGAACGCTCGACTGCGATTCGATTTTGATTGCCACCATACGAAGCCGCTCCCAAAGTCAATTGATGAACAGTCAATCCGATTCGCTCCAAGAGTCCAGCTAGAAATCCCGCGTCATCCGCTGGAATTTCCAGGCTGCGGCTCGCAGGTGAATTCGCACTGGTCATCCCAAGAGCTTGTGTCAGATATGGATCATTCCACATCAATGGAGCATTCACGCGCAGAGTGCCGAGCAACTTTGGCATGATGCTGTCACGATCCCACTGAATGACTTGGCGAGCAAATGATGCGGTCGCTTCTCGTTGCGCAAGCGGCGCGCCAAGCAGCGCACTCCATCTGCCGAAGAGCGCACCCGCAGATGCCCAGAGTTCGATCAACTTCGTGTCGTGTTCGTTTACAGAACGAGACTCTGACATCGCAAGCCATGTCAATGATCGATGCACACGGATACGAGCATCTTCATACAAATGCGCTTGTGCATAGGAATCGCGGCGAAGTTTCCAAAGACTTCGCAACACCTCGGCGCGGAGTGGAGCGAGTTCGGTCGGTGCGTGCAGGCTTGCAGATGTATTCGGATCGATATTCATTGGCACTCCTAAACAACCTTTTTTGAAATCGGAATTGGACTGATCGATTCTCGCGCGGGGAAACACCGATATGCGATCCACCAACCAAGAATTGTAAATGTCAATCCCATGAGAAGGTTCACGCCGCCAATCAAGAGTGCGGTCAGCAACGAGTGGTGCATCGCCCTGACAATCTCAATCGAGAGAGTGCTCATTGTGGTCAATCCTCCGGCGAAACCGAAAACAAGTAAACGTTCAAGAGTCAATCTTCGTGAAGGTTCATGGAGCGCCACGCCATTTGCGTCCAAAGAGCAAAGCCAACGGAACGCGAATCCTGCAAAACCAGATCCAATCACATTGACCAGCGCAGTCGCGGTCCAGATTGGAAATCCAAAGATTGGCAAAAGAAATTGCACAAAGATGCGAATGCCAGTACCCACGAATCCGCCGAACGCGATGCCGAGCAAGCCGGACATGTGATGATTGATTCGTCGACCAGCAAGCGGAATGATTGCTGCGGTCGAAATTGTACTTCGAGCCACAAACATCGCAGCGAAGACAGAACTGATCCAAGCAATGAGCGGACCGCCGATCATTGTTCCCACCGCAACAGTGACTGCCGCACGACGACGGCCGGCAATCCATTGCACAACAATATCAACACACATTGAACTGAATGTTGTGAATCCACCAAGAAATCCCAGCGTGAAAAGCGCCCATTCAAACGATCCTTCAGTCATTCGCAGTGCGAGACCCGCAAGCGCGCTTCCAACCAAATTGATTGACATGACCACGCGCCAACTTGCAATCCCTATTGCGACGAATTCGTCACGCATAACGATACGAGTCCACGCGCCAAGGCCGCCCCCCACTGAACCGATCAATAGCAACTCGTGATTGTGCACAAGAGCATTATCCCTGATTTCACAGTACTTGTCGCTACGAAAGCGTCATGCCGAAAAATACTTTGCCTGCGGATGATGCACAATGATTGCGCTTGTCGACTGCTCTGGATCAATTTGATAATTCTCTGTCAGCACACAACCGATTCGCTCAGGCTTGAGAAGGCGGAAGAGTTTTTCTTGATCAGCCATGTCTGGGCATGCTGGATATCCAAATGAATACCGACTGCCTCGATAATGCTGCTGAAAAAGTCTTTCCACTTTCGGATCATCCTCATGGGAAAATCCAAGTTCCATACGCACACGCTTATGCCACATTTCCGCAAGAGCCTCTGCGCACTCGACTCCCATTCCATGCAAGTACAAATATTCTGTGTACTGATTGCGCTCGAAGAGTGACTTCGCTCGAACGCTTGCTTCTGTTCCCATCGTCACACAAGTCAACGCAAGTACATCGCGCTTGCCACTCGTCGTGGGCAAGAAGAAATCACTGATCGAGATTTTCCGGCCAGCCTTCTGACGAGGAAATGAGAAACGTTCGATTTCTCGGTCTTGATCGACGGGGTCATAGATGATGAGATCCATATCCGAGGAATTGCAAGGGAAATATCCCCACACCACCGCAGGTCGGAGGATTTTTTCTTGACGACATTCGCCCTTCAATCGTGTGAGAATTGGCTCGACTTCATCGGCGAGAAATTTGGCATATGCAGCGTCATCAAAATCGCCGCGACGAAATCCCCACTGCCCGCGGAAAAGCGCGGTTCGATTGATGAAGGGATAAATCATGTCCAAATCAAGACGCTCTACCAAACGGGATCCCCAAAACGGTGGATCAGGAATCGGATTGTCATGGAGCAAGACTCCGCCAACGGTCGCACCTGAGTCACAGTTTGCAGTATCCGGAAACGCAGTATCGAATTCATTGCTCTTCGATGCAACACCAACAGCCGTGATCTCACTTGTTCGCAGCGCGTTCGCTTTGACCTTCGCGTCGACCGCAGCACGCTTGGCAAGACGCGCATCAATCTCTCCGTTAATC
>JBEELA010000335.1:0-4481 GCA_041168365.1 Planctomycetota bacterium | reverse complement strand
GAACCACCACAGATCAACACGCCGTCGCGAAAACTCCAAACCTTGGGCGCATCAATTGATTGTGCGGGAAAAATTTTCCATCCATCCAAGTTCTGGCCATTGAAAAGTGCAGTCCACTTCGGCACTGACGCATCGGGCTGAACTTGCGAATCTTTTTGCGCAGGCGCACTTCCCTGCTTTGCGGTGTCGTCACGAATGCCGACCGCAAACGCGACTGCGCCGCATCCGAGCATCATTCCAACGACCCCCACTCGACTTCGAATCATTCCTTCGATCCCCGCAAATCCTGTTCAGCAGAAAGCCAATTATCTCCTTCATGCCCACCAGACTGAAGCCAACGGTGATAGGCGGCCAAGCGAATTTGCTCGAAGGTCGGACGATTGTTTGTTTGCGACCAGTTCGCTGGAGAAGTTTCAACAATTGAAAAACTCTTGAGTGGTTTTGTCGCGACAATTTTTGCGCGCGACTTCGCAACAGTTTTCTTCTTTAACGGAGCCGTCTTCTTGGCTGCTGGGCTCTTCTTGGCTGTCGCTGATTTCTTGGCTGCTGGACTCTTCTTGGCTGCCGGGCTCTTCTTTATCGCTAGCGCAGAAGCAACTTTGCGCTTCGGCGAACCAATTGATTTCGTCTTACTGACCGCCTTCACAGGGACTTTCGTTGGCATTTTATTGGTGCTCTCTTTCGTTTTCTGCACTGCTTTTTTTCGCAAAGGTTTGGACACAACATCAAGGTATCCACCTGAGCCTCTCGATGCCAATCGTTTATGAACCCGACGGTCACCATTGTTCGCTACTCTTTGTTCGCTTATGGAAAACGCATATGAATTCGATCTCGTCGTCATTGGCAGTGGACCCGCAGGTCAGCACGCGTCGATTCAAGCTGCGAAGTTAGGCAAACGAGTCGCACTTGTCGAAAAACAAAGGGGTGTTGGCGGCGTTTCAGTTCATCTCGGAACACTGCCATCCAAGACTTTTCGTGAAGCCGTCTTCAGCCTCAAGAGAGGAACGGTTCAGCGATCCCTTTCAGCTGCAGGCGCAGATCCGATTCAATTGACAATGCCAATGCTTCTCGATCGAGTTTCCTCAGTCATCCAAGAAGAGCAACAATTGATTCGCTCCAACCTCCTAAGAAACAATGTCAAGATTTTCAATGGGTTCGCTTCTTTCATCAATGCGAATACAATCGCAATCGACAGCCCGGATGGGGATCGACAAATTACAACTTCGTTCACTCTGTTGGCGTGCGGGACGAAGCCAGTTATTCCTGCAGGATGCCCAGACCAATCGAATGAAGAGTTTCCAATTGTTCTCACCAGTGACAATATTTCGTCACTGCGAGAAATCCCTCGAACAATGATCGTGGTAGGAGGCGGAGTGATTGGCATCGAATATGCATCTTTCTTCGCGACTCTTGGAACAAAGGTCACGCTGGTTGAACGCGCCGACCGACCAATTTCATTCATGGATCATGAAACCGTTGACGAGATGATTCATGAACTTCGGACGCAAGACATGATTATGCGCTGCAACGAGACCGTGGCAAAGATTGCGGTGATCGAAGAATCTCCTCGGCGAGTTCTTATTGAACTTGAAAGTGGTAAGCGAATGACTGGAGATGTTGCTCTCGTCTGCGCTGGTCGACAAGGATGCACAGACGGATTGCACCTCGAAGATGCAGGACTCACCGCGGATAATCGCGGACGAGTTAAAGTCGACGAGAATTATCGCACCGCAATTCCGTCGATCTTTGCAGCAGGAGATTTGATTGGGTTTCCAGCGCTTGCTGCGACGAGCGCGGCTCAAGGTCGTATCGCGGCATGCGTGATGTTTGGGACACCTGTCAGCCCGATGGGAGAGGACTATCCCTATGGCATTTATTCAATCCCAGAAATGAGCAGCGCTGGCGCCTCGGAACAGAAATTAACCGCCGATAAAGTGCCATATGAGATTGGCGTGGCGCGGTACAGCGAAATCGCTCGAGGAAAGATCGCTGAAACATCCGATGGCTTCCTGAAACTGATTTTTCACCGTGAAACGAAAGTCTTGCTTGGTGTTCACATTCTTGGATCCAACGCGACCGAATTGGTTCACATTGGCCAAGCAGTCCTTCGCTTGAAAGGCGGACTCGATTTCTTCTTGACCAACGTTTTCAACTATCCGACATATGCGGAGTGTTACAAAGTTGCTGCATATAACGCGCACAACAACTTGCGTAACAATTCAATCGGCTGACCGCCGAGTGTGGTCATTGGTGGAGAAAGCGCAGGCTCACTCCGCTACTTGCGGGCTTCCAAGAGGTCGAATCCAGATGTTTCGAAACTTCAAAGGATCGCCATGATCTTGCAACATGATTGGACCCGTGTCTGGATGAGATGAATAGGTTGCACGCTCACCATGCGCTGTCGCACCAAGAAGCTCCACATCATCCTGCACAAGAACACCGTTGAAAATAAGAGTGACGGTCGCTGTCCGAACAATTCCAGCCGATGCATCAAACCGCGGACCACGAAACACAACGTCATATGTATTCCATTCCCCTTGTGGACGACATGGATTGACCAACGGAGGATATTGGCCATAGAGCGAGCCGGCCATTCCATCCGCATAGGTGACATTTCCAGATGAGTTCAAAATTTGAATTTCGTATCGAGAATGAAAAAAGAGCCCACTGTTACATCCGTGCTGACTCTCGCATTTCAGTTCTGCGGGCACCATCCACTCAATGTGAACTTGGCAATCGCCAAATGATTGGCGAGTTGCGATGTTTCCAGACCCAGCAGTAATTGTTGCGACGCCATCCTTCACGCTCCACCCCGCTGGCGCATCACTTCCGGCTTTCGACCACGCGGACAAATCTTTACCGCCAAAGAGAACAATGGCATCACTCGGAGCGCTGCTGAGGCAAGCGGGCCCAGGGGTGACAATCGCCGGCTGGGGTCGAGTTATATCGTGGACTGCGTATTTAAAAACCCGTTCTTTGGACTGGGCGAAACCTAGGGCGACTATAGAGATTCCAATAACCCAATAAATGACCGAATATTGGAGGGAAAATTGACTTCGGCGAGAGTGTTGCGATTGCGTAGATCTGTTTTTCATTTGGTTTGTGTCCATAAATTTTCAGAAAAGATTTGCATCGAATCGTAATTGGAGTACAATATAAGAACTTCAACAGATGTTCGTTGAGGAAAACTTGTTGTGGAGAGAGGCAGAGGCAACGCCCCCTCTTTCGAAACAACACTTATGAAAAATCTAAAATCCTTCCGACTCAATTCCTTCCAAACTGGTGCGGTCTGTTTGCTTTTCGCATCACTGACATCTTTGGCATCTGCTGGCCAAAGTACGCAATCTTCTGGCCAAATGTTTCAAGACACACAAAACGACTTGTTCGATAATAGTTTAGGAAACCTCGATATCACGAACGTGTGGGTTGAAAACACCGCAACCGATATCACATTTTCTGTGACAACTCGAGAGTTCCAAAGTTGGACGAAGTACATGATCTTCCTTGAAACAACAATTGGTGGTGGAACGGGTACGAATGCCTGGAGTCGACCGATTGACTTATCGGGTGCACAAATTGATTACTTCGTTGGTTCGTGGGTTGATGCATCGAGCAACAATTCGCAATTTGTTGCGAACAATTTCTTGGGATGGGATTGGGCATCGGCTACGACTTTCAGCAATGTGCAAAGCGGCAACACCGTCTCTTGGACCATGTCCCTGGCTTCGATGAACCTGTTTGTTGGAAGCGTCATCTCGTTCGATGTTGCCACAACGGGCGGCGGAAACGATCCTGGAGTTGACCATTTGAGCCGCGACGTGCTTGCAACCACAGGATGGGCAAACCCAAGTGTTGCTGGTGCATTCATGACATACACAGTTGTTCCTGGACCAGGCGCGTTCGCGCTTCTTGGACTTGCAGGACTTGTATCGCGACGCAGACGCTGAAGACGGACTGATTCGCTGCATACATCGAACAAATCCACCAAATGTTTTTTGTGAGCGCCGCGGGACGCATATCTTGGCGCTCAAACATGCTGCGCGCTGAAATCCAGCGCGCCCTCTGGGCGAGCGCCAAGACAACTGCGCAGACTTGCTCGGCTTGCAAACTCGCGCAGGACATGGTCCCGACGGCGCACACGAAAATCGAAGTACGTGCCCAGCCGTTGAAAAATTCTGCCGGGCGAGTTCCGCAGGCGGCCGACTGAACTTGCAAACAAATTCGTTCAACCGGATCGTGTCGGTCGCCGAGGACTGTCTGAGCCCGGCGGGATCTTTTCACGGCTGCTCACTTATGCATTGCCGTGGCTGTTTCCGTCACTGTTCCCGCGCAAAGAAAAGACCGCAGGATTTGCTCCTGCGGTCTGAATTTTTTCAAAGCTTGCCGAAGATTCGCCGCGAATTACTTCGCAGAATCAAGCGGCACAAAGTTGAACTGTTGTCCTCCAACCGCAGCTTCAGCCATTGCGCCTTTGGCATTAT
>JBEELA010000334.1:0-3084 GCA_041168365.1 Planctomycetota bacterium | reverse complement strand
CTTTGATTGCGCGACCTTGTTCTTCCCATTTCGCCCAGTCGATGTTCAGAATGTGCTCTTTGGCAGCATCTGGACTGATATTAGAAATGACGGGAGGATTGACTCCAGTAATTTTGAATTCCTGTCCATCTGCAGCAGCGACGATAAGTTTTCCATCAAGATTGCCAGCCGCATCAGCCTTCGCTGGACCTTCGATCACATCGGGAGTGATCGTGACATAGGCCGCCACGTTTCCTTCCACAGTCAGAATGATTGGTGCTGCGCCTTCGATCTGAAATGTCACGCGCTTGGACATCTTCACGCCCTGCTTTGGTCCTGGCTTGAGCGTGATTTCCATCTCGGTGAAGCCACCAGCTGGGATCGGATCCTTCGGTGCATTCGCAGTCGTACAACCGCAACCTGGAATTGCTCGTGCAATCGTGACAGGCTTGTCAGTCACATTTCGAATAATCAATTTTCCTGTCTTGGGAACATCTGCTTGCATTTCTCCAAGATCGAGAATTAGTGGATCAAAGACGATCGGAGGCGGGCCTGATGGAACATCTGCCTGAGAACCATCTTGGCTCACAAGATTTAGATCCCCTGCCTGATTCACAGGCTTGGTAGATGACATCAAATCACGAGGGCTTGCACCCACCTGATTGTGGGTTGACAGGATCCCATCCGATTGACTTCCAGGTGGTTTGGTTGGAATGACTGCTCCACCTGCCGACTCAGGCGATGCCTGCTGCGAGAAGGCAAGAGTTGTGGTTGATCCAACGAGAGCAAGCACGAGAAGCAGACGATTGTGAGGAGATGATTTCATTATAGAATTTTCCTTTGAATTCTTGATTGAGTCGCGTGGAGTTCGATAAGCAGAGACAGTAACAAATGAAACAATTCACATGTCGAATTGGGTTGATCAGCATAGACCAAATCCATATCCGCAATGAACTGCATCAACTATCGGTTATTCGCAATTCAAGATCAATTTGCTTGGCAAGATTCAACAGATTCCTTCTGTGAGTGGCAGATAAACATTTGATTTCGCCATACAATCAATTTTCTTTATGGAACAGATACCTGCACATCGTGAACGACCTCATATCCGACAATTCATGCCGATTGCGGTGGAGAATGCCGAAAAGAAGGTTTTTCTTGCATTGCGCGACCCTGCCAATCTGCGTGGCGATGGGAACAGCCCCGTCATTCCTCCAGAGTTGCTGCCCCTGCTCTCCATTTTTCAAGGAGATCAAACGATCGATCAGATCAGCGAAGCAACAGGCGCTCCCAAAGAATTTCTTCTTCAGTTGGTGACTGTTCTGGATGAAGCTGGACTTTTGTGGGGACCAAATTGTGACCGTCTGGAAAAAGAAGCCATGGATCGCGTGCGCGAAAGCGGCGCGTTCTCTACCAATGCCGCAGATGCCGCAGGACAAGATGCTGCCGAAGCAACCGAGCGTATTCGGGAGATGCTTGCCGCAGCTGAAGACCCAGAACTTGAAGGAGAAATCTTGGGCATCGTTGCGCCACATCTTGATTATGGCCGCGGTGGAAAAATATACGCCGCTGCATACAAAGCATTTGGGACGGACACAAAAGTTGATCGGATTGTCATCTTGGGAACGAATCATTTCGGCGCAGGCGATGGCGTCGTGATGAGTCGATTTGGATTTAATAGCCCATTTGGAATTTTCAAGGCCGACTCTGCATTCCTGGATTCTCTGCATAAGAAACTTGGAGATCGACTCTTCAAGGATGAAGTCGACCATCTTGGAGAACACTCCATATCAATTCAACTTCCTTGGATTCACACAGTCTTTGGGAATGTCCCAATCGTCGCAGCACTTGTACCCAGTCCACTTGTCCCACTTCTTTCTGATGATGGTGCGCGCGTATCTTTCGACGAAATTGTCGCTGCGCTGCAAACTTCGATCGCGGAAGCCCCCGGCCGAACGTTGGTCATCGCCAGTGCGGATCTCAGCCACGTGGGTCCACAATTTGGAGATGAAACTCCTATTGGGGGCGAGATTCGCAAACAAGTTGAGTCGTACGATCGCTCACTCCTTGCAACATATCTCGAAGGAAATATCCAGAGTTTTCTGCATAAGGTCACGCGCGATGGGAATCATCAACGCTGGTGCAGCATCGGAAATATGACTGCGGCCAAAATTGTGACTGGCGGATTGCCCGAACTCTGCGAGTATTCGCAAAGTCCAGTTGAATCCGACCCGAAGGGAAATGCACTCGTCTCAAGCGCCGCGCTTGCGTTGATGAAAGTCTGACTTCGCCGATGATCGCCGTTCTTCAGCGAGTGACACGCGGCAAGGTTGAAGTTGGTTCGAGAGAAGTTGGAGCGATTGAACGAGGGCTTGTCGTCTTGTTGGGCATCGCACGCGGCGATTCTGAACGCGATGTGCTTTGGATCTCGAAGCGAATCGCTTCTCTACGAATTTTTAGCGATGATGCCGGGAAGATGAACTTGAATATTCAACAAGTTGATGGTTCGATATTGCTCGTCAGTCAATTCACGTTGCTTGCCGATATTTCCAGTGGCAATCGACCTGGTTTCACAGATGCAGAAGAACCTGACATTGCTCGCATTCGATGTGGTGAAGTAGCGGCACAACTTCTGGAACGAGGCATTCGCATTGCCTACGGCGAATTTGGTACAAACATGTTGGTCACTTTGGAGAACGACGGCCCTGTCACAATTGTGCTGGATTCGAAAACGCAATTCAAGTTAAGTCAAAGCGACTGATCTCAAAATCAGAATAAAAAAAGAGCCCATCGCAGAATAAACCGCGACAGGCTCCTCGTGGGGGTATTTGTAAGATTCAGACCAAATTCAGGCAAAGCCTTTAAAACAAGAGCCAGTCAGGTCTTAACCTCTTGAGCTTCTCTGACCCTTTCCTTTCCACTTCCTCCATAAATCTATACGCATTTTTTCATAGTCAGGATGCACGATTCGACATCAATTACGCTTCGGCAACTGATTGGTTCGATTGAAATTCATTTTAGGAATTCTGCGACTGAGTAATTTTCCTTGTCACAGCCTGCAAGTCAGACCAGACTTCTTTTCTCGTTTCCACCGTGTAATTCCGC
>JBEELA010000333.1:0-2544 GCA_041168365.1 Planctomycetota bacterium | reverse complement strand
GACGAGCAGATCAAGTTGGTCGACCCGACTTACGCAAAGTGGGTTCTCCACTCGTCGTTCACGGTGACGCGATCGCTGCCGAATTGCACGGCATTCCTCCAACTTGAAACGCACTACCGATACTTCGGCAGTGCGCGAAAGAATACCAAATTGTATTGGTGTCGAGAGATGGCGATACGATATTTGGATGAGCGACACTCCAAGCGCAACCATCGAACAACACGCCGCGCGATTTCAAAAGGATTTCGCCCGTGTACGCACCGAAATTCAGAAAGCCGTCGTCGGGCATAAAGATGTTGTCGACGGCGTGCTTGTTGCACTTTTCGCCAATGGTCACGCTCTGCTCGAAGGCGTTCCAGGATTGGGGAAGACTCTTTTAGTGCGATCGTTGTCGCAGGCACTGTCGCTGAACTTCAATCGCATTCAGTTCACTCCAGACTTGATGCCAGCAGACGTGACTGGAACAACCATCGTTGTCGAACGCGACGGTGGTCGAGATTTTCAATTTCGCAAAGGTCCAGTCTTTACGCAAATTCTGCTCGCAGACGAAATTAATCGCGCGACCCCTAAGACCCAATCATCTCTCTTGGAAGCAATGCAAGAACGCAGCGTCACAGTTGGAGGAACGACGCATATTTTGGAAAAGCCATTTCTGGTTATGGCAACGCAGAATCCAATCGAGCAAGAAGGAACATATCCACTTCCCGAAGCACAGCTCGATCGATTCTTTTTCAAGTTAGAAGTTGGATATTCAACTCGTGAAGAACTTGCAGAAATTTTGAATCGCACAACTGCGGGCGAAACGCCTGCAATCGAACAGGTGATCGATGCCGCGACAATTCTCTCGCATCAGAAGTTGGTGCGGCATGTCAAGATCGCTGCGCATGTTCAGGATTATGCCGTGCGACTTGTGCTTTCGACGCATCCGCAAGGGCAATTCGCAACGCCGATGGCAAATCGATATCTGAGATTCGGCGCAAGTCCGCGCGCGGCGCAAACTCTTGCACTTGGAGCGAAGGTCTATGCATTGCTTGCGGGACGAGGTCACGTTGCCGTTGAAGACATTCAAAAATGCGCGCTTCCCGCGCTTCGGCATCGAATGCTGATCAACTTCGAAGGCGAAGCCGAAGGAATCAATCCTGACACCATCGTTCAGAATGCACTTGAAACGCTTTCTACAGATGCACGTGTGACGGCCTAGATTCTTATTCCAAATTGAGCCCAAACTTTGCCCCCAAATCTGGGCTGGCCATGTCATTTTTTGCTTAGAAATCATATTTTTGGCTATTCCATTTGCAATATCGGATCCAAATCCGATCGTATTGAATAGGAGGCAATATGAAAAATTATGAAACTGGGACAGGAAAAGGGGGGAAACGCGAAACAATTCGCGCGACCAATTGGGCATCAAAGTTGCGACTCGGTGCCAATAACGATCCGCTCGATGATGGAATCTGCGCCGATCTTGATCAAGATTCCCATCCAAGCAGACTCAAAAGACACTCACCGCAAAACTTCGGACTTGAGCGTGGCGGTCAAAGCGGGATGCCTTTAATTGGTGGAGAAATTCTTGCTGTTGTACGAACTCTCATGCCAAGAGCCGAGAGCGCAGACATCAGAATTCGCGTTGAAATCGACCAATTTGTGAGTGGCTTGACCGCAGGCCCAATTGGAACAATCCTCTTTGGGATGCTTCGCCGTGCGATCGATGCGTATGGATTGGCGAGTGCTCAAGGTGAAAGTTGCGCGAATTCGGCTGAAATCACGCTTTGTGCGCGATTGGACGGCGGGCTTGTGCGCTTGCATGTTCTTGATGGCGCACAGAAGAGGAAGGTCCCAAGCGCAGATGCGGCAATCGGACTTTCTGCGGCAACTGCAGAGTCCCTCGGTGGTAGCCTAGAAATCTGCACTGTTCCATTTGGCCACGAAACACTGCTAACTGCGACGATTCCTGCTTCTCGACTCGCCCATAACAATGAAAATGCGGCTTGAACTTTTTGAACTTTTACAACTAAAAATCCGTATAACAATGAAGATGAAGAACTACACAACACAGTCCAATTTCGCGCTGCGCAATCTTTGCTTGACGAGCGGAATTGCTGCATCACTATTTTTCGCTGCGACTCAATCAGCAAGTGCGCAAACCTCGTCCAACCGTGCGGGGAAAACCACCCAGCGCGAACAAGTGAAACCTGATGTACGGACTGGGGAAAGAGGAACTTCAACAGTCAGCCCGCTCGTGGGCGACGAATGGCAAGTTATTCCGCAAATATTGTCTGCGATTCCTGCTGTCGTCGGTGACGGTTTCGGATGTGCAGTTGCCATGAATGAAGCTGGAACGATTCTAGTGGTGGGCGCATCCGACGCCAAAGTTGACGACGTCAACGCAGTTGGAGCGGTTCATATCTATACATACTCAGATCGACTGCACGCTTGGGAGCATGTTCAACTTCTTGAGTGCCCGCAAAAAATTACATTAGGCAGTATCAACGGATCGCCTGGATTGGCGCTCTTTGGTTGGTCTGTTGCAATTAGTGGATCTAC
>JBEELA010000332.1:0-3677 GCA_041168365.1 Planctomycetota bacterium | reverse complement strand
TGAGCGGCACGACCGACGGCGGTTTCTGCATGTCGTGGTTCGACAATGCAACGGGTGGATATGACGTTCGCGCGAATCGATTCAATCCATCTGGAATGCCGATGTGGGGAGCGAACGGCGTGCTTGTTGCCGATCGCAGTTTTTCCTCGACGGTTGATTACAGTTCGTGGGTTGTTGCAGGGAATAAATTTGCAGTGACATATAACGACGACCGCCTTGGTGGCGACCGTATCAGTTGTTCGCTCTTGTCCGCAACGGGAGAGATTGAGTGGACAGCCACAATGCCAAATTCAACTGGTGCTTTTGTTGCCAATCCAAAGGTCTGCCAGGATTCATTTGATAACGCGATTTACCTCGCTTGGTATGAAGGCACGGCAGCCAAAGTGCAGAAACTCGATCCGACAACTGGCGCATCGCAGTGGACTACTGCTGTTGCAATTGCCGATGGAACCGCGCAAACAACACCGGCAGATCTCTGGCCCGCTGCAGATGCAACTGGTGGCGTGATGCTTTCGTGCGTGCGCCAAGTTGGATTCACTGGCGCAAAAACTATTAAGGCGTGGAGGATTTCTCCTACCGGCGTCGTTGGATGGACTGCGGGGAGCACGGCGCCTTCTGTCGTGTTCTCTACAGGATCGCTCCAATTCGGAAACTATCCAAATTGCCAATCGGTCTATGGAGTTGGTTATGTTTTCTGCTGGTACACGTCAGGTCCACTTCAGAGCTACGTCCAAGTTCTCAATACTGCAGGCGTTGCGCAGTTTGGTGTCAATGGAGCTGCGGTGACTTCAACAACCACGCTTAATCGTGTCAGCCCAACTTTCGCAGCAGATGGTCCAACCAATCGCGTCTATGTCGTCTGGCCAGAGCAAGTGCCAAATACTTCTACATATAGCGTTGCCGCGCAATCATTCGCTTTGAATGGAACCGGAACTCGATTGTGGGGAGAATCTGGTGCAAGTCTCTTGTCGCCAACAACTCTTTATTCCGCAGACTTCACCGCAGTGCGTTGCGGCGGTGGCGCAACATTCGCTTGGCAATCATCAACTGCATTTGGGCAAACGTCGCTCTACGCTCGCCGATTGAACGATGACGGATCGAATGCATGGTCAAGCGGAAGCGTTCTTGTCGACGGTACAAGCAGCAAAAGTAAAATGGTTTCATATCGTCAATCAGCAGCAACGGTCGTGGTGTGGAGCGATGGCGCAACTGGATCGGCTGATATCAAAGGTCAACGCATTGGAAACGATGGCTCGGTCGGAGCGAACCCAACTTTGCCGGGCGATGTAAATCAAGATGGTGTTATCAACGGACCGGATCTCGCATTCGTGCTCGCAGGATGGGGGACTAACAACCCAATTGCTGACATCAATCATGACGGGATAGTCGGTGGACTCGATCTCGCCTTTGTTCTTGCGGGATGGAGTTGATGCGCGGGATATTTTTGCAGCGAATCAGCCTTGTCGGTTGGAGCGATACCAGTCAATCGTTTTCGTAAGACCCAATTCGAATTCGACTTTCGCACGCCAATCTAAGAGTGACGCAGCCCTTGAGACATCCAAGCATCTGCGAGGTTGACCATCAGGCTTTGAAGCATCCCAGCGAATTTCACCTTTGAAACCAGATAGTTTTGCGATCAGCGCAACAAGGTCGCGTATCAAGATTTCGCGTCCGCTTCCAAGATTGATCGGTTCGGGCGTGTCGAGAACTTCTGCTGCGCGAATCACTCCTTCAGCAGCGTCGTCAACATATAAAAATTCTCGACTCGCAGAACCAGTGCCCCAGCAATCGATATGACTAGAAGACGCGTCAACCGCTTCAACGCATTTCTTGATGAGCGCTGGAATGACATGCGAGGTGTTCGCATCGAAGTTGTCACCAGGGCCATACAAATTCACGGGCAAGACATAGGTTGATTTCAAACCGTATTGTCGTTGATATCCATCGAGCATCACCATCGCGGCTTTCTTTGCAATGCCGTATGGCGCATTTGTCTCTTCTGGATAGCCGTTCCATAAATCACTCTCATGGAATGGAACAGGCGTCATCTTTGGATAAGCGCAGATGGTCCCGACTTGCACGAATTTCCCAAGGGCTATCTGCCTTGCATGTTCGATCAGATGAAGCGCCATTGCCATGTTGGCGAAAAAGTATCGCCCCGGGTTGCGCATATTGGCACCGATGCCGCCCACTTCCGCCGCAAGATGGAAAACCACGTCTGGGCGCATTTCGGCATACATGCGTGCGACGTCGCTTTCGTGGGTCAAGTCAAACTGTTTACGTCGTGGGATGAGAATCTCGCTAGCCCCACGTTGTCGCAACTTTTCTACGACGATGCGCCCGAGAAAGCCAGCGCCTCCAGTGACGACGATACGCGCGCCAGAAAATGGACTTGATATGGTGGAGATCGTCATGACGGATGAAAAGGTATCGACTTTCAAACTCTCCGCCGATAGATCAACGAAAGTCTCGCAGATTGGTCTATCCTGCAAATTATGAGGCGCGCACAATGAAGAAGGCAATCATCACTGGAATCACAGGACAAGACGGCAGTTATCTTGCCGAACTTCTGCTTGCGAAGGGCTATGAAGTTCATGGAATCATTCGCCGCAGTTCCAGTTTCAACACGGAGCGTCTCGATCACATCTATCAAGACCCGCACGAACACGGCGCGCGCCTGAAATTGCATTATGGCGATTTGACCGATGGAATTGGTTTGACCGAAGTCATTCGCAAAGCAAGTCCAGACGAGGTGTACAACCTCGGTGCGCAGAGTCATGTGCGAGTCAGTTTCGATCAGCCGGTTTATACCGTTGATACGGTGGCGACTGGCACGATCCGACTCTTGGAAGCGATTCGATCATTTCAAGAGCAGTCTGGAAAGCAAGTTCGTTTCTATCAAGCAAGTTCGAGTGAAATGTTTGGCCAAGTGATGGAGATTCCTCAGAAAGAATCGACGCCGTTTCATCCACGGTCGCCCTACGGATGCGCAAAGGCTTTTTCACATTGGATCACCGTGAATTACCGCGAGAGTTATGGAATCCACGCAAGTTGTGGAATCCTGTTCAATCACGAAAGCCCAAGACGTGGCGAGACATTCGTGACGCGCAAGATCACCAGGGCGGCTGGACGAATAAAACTTGGAATGCAGAAGAAACTTTATCTTGGAAATCTCGACGCAATGCGCGACTGGGGATTTGCTGGTGAATATGTTGATGCGATGTGGCGAATGCTGCAACAACCCAAGCCCAGCGATTTTGTGATTGCGACAGGTAAAATGATTTCGGTCCGCACATTCTGCGATCTCGCATTCGCTCGCCTTGGGTTGGATGCGAAAGATTTCGTTGAGATTGATCCGCGCTATTTCCGCCCTGCGGAAGTCGAGCAATTGCTTGGAGATGCTTCAAAGGCGCAGCGAGAATTGAAATGGCAAGCAAAGTGCACCGTCGAAGAATTGGCTGCAATGATGGTCGATACAGATTTAGAACTCGCACGGCGCGAGAAGACGCTTCGCGATGCGGGGCACGAAATGCCTGCGGGCATTAGCCACGACCAATGATCTCAGCACGGTCGCGCGGGGGATCGTCGCGCAAAGATTAAAAGGCTCGAACGAAATGGTGGAGGGACCAGCGGGTGAAGCCAAGCCATAAATCGAAACAATTGATGTGAAAATTGAA
>JBEELA010000331.1:0-3501 GCA_041168365.1 Planctomycetota bacterium | reverse complement strand
TCTATTTATGGCACGACTCGTCAAATTTGAAGCGTTGAAACCAATCAAGATCGAACCGCAAGAGAAGGCGATTTTCGTCTGCGCGTGTGGACTTTCTAAAAACTTTCCTATGTGCGATGGACATCACAAGGGATGCGCAGAGGAACAACCAGGTTGCACATACGCATATGACGCTGACGGGAAGAACCCTCGGATTGTCAGCGATCTAGCCTGAAGTTGCGCTGAATTTAACTGAGATCGTCTTCACCAAGCAGTGTGAAGCGCTTGCGGAGCAGAATCTGTCCCGCTAGGTATGTGTCATCAACAGCCAATGCAACGCAAGGTTCACTTGCGGCTCGCATAAGCACTGGATAGACAAATCGAATGTTCAGTTCTGCGCCAAGCAAATGCAGGCACAATTTGGTCAGCGACTGACCTTGGCCAATCTGCACAACGATCAGATCAAGTTCGCTGAAAGTGTAATTATTCTTGCGCAGCAAATGGCGCGCAGCATCAGCGTTCGAAAAGATCATGCGCACAACGGCATGATCGCTTGAATCCATCACGCTGAGAGCGGCGACATTGACCATCGAATCGTCCTCGAAAAGCTTCAGCAATTCAAGCAACTTGCCGACTTTGTTGTCGAGAAAAACAGCGAATTGCCGCACGGATGGCGGGGAATATCCTTGTTCTGTCGGAATTGGAATTGCGCTGCTCACTGTGATTTTCTCTGAGAGGAAGGCGAGTATAGCCCCTACCGCAAGAGCAGTCTCCCTGCGTATCGCATTGATGTTTGTTCACGGCGTCGATTCATTCTTCCATGCAGAAAGGACCTCCGTGAGATCTTCTCCATCGGTGCATTGATCACCATTGATATCACCAGAAGGCGTTCCCCAACTTGAAAGGACAAAAGACAAATCCACCCCATTCACAACACCATCGCCGTTCAAGTCTGGACCATTCGCCTTGGGAATCCAAGAACCTTGGAAAAACAGATTTGAAAGATTCGATGTGATCGTCATCCAAGCGGATGATACGTTGCCTGGCAATGATTCTTTGGGAAAGTCGATGATGAGCGGAGAGAGTCTGCATTGTTTCATGCTCACATTCGAACCAGAAATTGACATGACACCCGCAAATTCACTTGTGCTTATGGTGTCAGATGATCCTTTGCCCTCAGTCAAACCGCTCAGCGTGTAATCCGCATGCAGCTTGAAACTTCCGTCTAAGAAAGTTGCAGACCCGCCCGTCGCAACTACAGACATGACTGGATTCTGCAATGTGATCTGCACATTTTCTAGTGAAACATTTAGGTGCTGACAACCAACAAATGGGAAGCAAAAAAAATCAAATTCGTATGTTGCATTCTCCAAAGCGATATTCAGCACAGAAATACCAACCAAGTTCCAAGGTGGTAGCGATGGATTGAACAGGGAATCTGCCAGCCCTATCACCGAAACAGTTTTCACATCTACGTCATTTGTGCCACCGAAGGAAGATTCGATATCGAGCCTCACTGTCACTATTGCTGTTGATGTTGATGTCGCATTAAACTTGGCAGTGCTGTCGGCTTGCGATGCTTGAGTGGAAAGAATGAACATTGCTGAGCCGAAGTAAACAAGTCCGGCCGGTTGGGGTAAGAGAATCAAGCAAGTCCTCATAATTAGACCTCTTGAGGTAATGTGCAATAAAATGCTTCTGATTCAAATGTCAATACAAAGAAAAATCAGAAATTTCTCCTTTCGTTTATTGACAGGAGTACTCGGCGTTTCTTTGATTGCGAATGGACGCACCATCTGTGCACAATCGCCCATTCAGCCCACGAAAATAGTCACTCCTGATTCAACTTTCGATGCGCTTGCGGAGGAATATCAGCAGTGGCGTGACTTTAATTTTCCCGAATCGGCCATTGCGCACGGGCGACCAACATCCCCGGATCGAATCACTGAGCCTGGAATGCGTGGCGCGCTCAATCGACACAATGAGATCGGATATTTGATTGAAAAAATTGCTTCAATTGACCGCGCTCAATTGAACGCTGCAAATCAACTTGACTATGACCTTCTCAATCGTGATCTTCGCAACGAATTTGATTCGTTTCGTTTCAAGCGATGGATGATGCCCGTCGGTCAACGAGGGGGACCTCAACAAGATCTACCGCAATTCGCGGAAAGTGTTCCATTTCGACAATCCGCAGACTGGGAAAATTATGTCAAGCGTATGACCCGACTCGGCGCCGCAGTGCGCGATACACAGTCGATGATGGAGCAAGGCCTTGAAGAAGGAATCATTCCACCCGCCACAGTTCTCGAAGGAGTTGTCGGACAATTCGAATCCGTTTTGCGTGGAAACCTGAATGAAATTGAAACTCCACTGGCACACATGCCAAACTCGATTCCTGCAGAGCAACAGCAAAGTCTGCGCGAACAAGCGAGAATCGCAAAACTGGATGCACTGCTTGCACTTGGGGAGATGCTCGCCTGGCTGAAGGAAACATACATCCCCAAGGGACTCAAGTCGATCAGTGCGAAGGATCAATTTTTGGGGGCGGAGTATTACGCTTTCGAATTGAAACGATTTACGACCACCGACCTGACTCCCGAAGAGATTCACCGAATCGGACTCGATGAAGTCGCGCGCATTCGTGGCGAAATGTTCGACGTGATCGCACGAACTGATTGGTTCGCGGGAGATCCTGCGCGTTCGAAACTTTCGAAAGACGATCGTTTCAACGCATTCGTTAAATTTTTACGCACCGATCCCCGCTTCTATCACACATCAGCGGAATCTCTTCTTGCGGGTTATCGCGATGTCTGCAAGCGCATTGATGCGAAGCTGCCTGAGTACTTTGGAGTCTTACCGCGCCTTCCATACGGGGTGAGAGAAATCCCCCGCTTCATGGCACCATCACAGACAACTGCGTATTACCAATTTGGCAGCATGAAAGCTGGATTGCCAGGATGGTTTTATGCCAATACCTATGCGCTTGATCAGCGGCCAAAGTATGAAATGATTCCGCTCTCCCTGCATGAGGCGGTACCCGGACATCATCTGCAAATCTCGATTGCCAACGAAGTCGATGGGCTACGAGAATTTCGACGCGATGTTGATGCAACTGCATTTGTCGAAGGATGGGCGCTCTATGCAGAACGACTTGGCATTTCGATGGGGCTGTATGAGAATCCATACGACGACTTCGGACGATTGCTTTATGAAATGTGGCGCGCGTGTCGCCTAGTTGTTGACACCGGGATGCACGCGTTTGGCATGAGCCGCGATGAGGCGATTGCGTTTCTTCAACGCAACACTGCGCTTTCCAGATTGAACATCGAGCGAGAGATTGATCGATACATCGGATGGCCTGGCCAAGCGTGCGGATACAAAATTGGCGAATTAGAAATTCGGCGTATTCGAACTGAGTGCGAAAAACGTTTGGGAGAACGCTTCGATTTGCGAAAATTTCACGACCATTTGCTTAGTGCTGGTCCGATCCCGCTGAATGTTTTGCGCACTCGAATGGAT
>JBEELA010000330.1:0-2502 GCA_041168365.1 Planctomycetota bacterium | reverse complement strand
AATTGCCCATTGAACAAAGAGAGGCTGAGAGCACACGTCTGACCAACGACATTCGTGCGATTCTGATCCGTGCAAACTATGTTGAACTCTCTGAAAAAGATATTCAAACTGCGTTCACAACTCAGTCACTGATTCGTCTGAACATACAAATCAATCGCAAACTCTGGAACAGATCTGTCATTTTTGCTCGTGGCAGACACTTCACTTCCCAAACCGTCAGTGCTTGGTTTGGCCTGCGCAAGAAGACAATCCAACTTGAGGTCTTTGATCGCCTCTTTCTCTATGTGGAGCACCAATCAAAGCCAAGTACAAGGCAGAAATCTGACTCAGGCAACGACCCTCCTTCGTTCTATGTACGACTCTTCGAAAACATCCCCGTCGCAGATATGGAAATGCTCTTTCCAAACTGCGCGGTCGGAATGCGCAACCTAGATAAATGCATTATGTTCGGGCCAGCCATTTTTGCCGTCATTGGAATCTCTGCGGTCATTCGCGCGAGTTGGCTGGCGCTGTATGGTTCCGCGCGTTGGCAACTCGGAATCGATGCCGCACCTCCTGATGTTCCTGGTGGTGCCCTCGCTGCCATCGGTGGCGGATTGGTCGCACTCATCATCTGGGGATACACGCAATTCAGTCGATACCAAAAAATGCGGTTGAAATATCTCAAGATTCTTGCGGACATGATCCTGTATCGAATGCTTGATCGAGATATGGGTGCAGCTGCACGCGTCTTGGATGAAGCGAGTGAAGAGGAATCGAAAGAGGCAATTCTTGGCTATCGATTTCTACTCGACGGCCCGTCGACTGCAGATGCACTTGATGCAAAGATTGAGAGTTGGTTTCAAGCACAGTTCCAAGTGGAGATCGACTTTGAGGTCGACGACGCACTGGCGAAACTCGATCGACTTGGGATTGCGTCATGCTCGAATGGGGTATGGACTGCAAAGTCTCCTTCCATCTTGATCCCTCAATTGCTTGCGAAGTGGAATGCGTTGGCGGAGTAAACTGACCCCATGCGAAAACTTTCCCCTTGGATCTCAAGAAAATCAAGCACTTTTGTCTGTTTGTTAGCTTCCTTGGGTTTCGCAGCCACGTTGATCTCCTGCGGCGCGCCGGCACTGCCACCTAGCGGGACGCTTCCACCAAACTCCGCCGCATCCACGATCACGATCCAACATCTCGTGCTGATCAAATTGAAAGACACGAATGATCGCGCAGCTCTTGAAAAAGATTGCAACGCAAAACTCTCTTCGATTCCTGGCGTCTTCGGATTTTCACTCGCTCGTCCAATAGACATTGGACGAAAAAATGTCGATGGTGATTACGACGTTGCCGTCAGTGTGGAGTTCGCATCTACAGACGCATACAAGGCATATCTTGTTCATCCCGATCATCTTGATCTTGTCGGCGCGTGGAAGGAAAAATCCAAGTCCATGCGTATCTTTGACTATGGCAACTGAGTTTCGATTGTTTTCGAATCGCCACGATCAGACACGATCAGAAATGTCGCATCACAGCTTTCACTTCATCACTGCTTCCCAGAACAAGCGGAACTCGTTCGTGCAGTTTTTTCGGCTGAACATCCAAAGTCGGCGTTGTTCCACAGATGCTCATTCCGCCCGCCTGTTCCATGATCATTGCCATCGGATTGGCTTCGTACAGCAATCGTAATTTCCCATCTGGGTGTGACGTCGTGGGCGGATAGAGAAAGACCCCACCATTGATCAGGGTGCGGTGCACATCGGCACACAAACTTCCGATGTAACGAGATGAATAATAGTTTGCATGCGCCCACTTCAAATACTCCTGATATCCCTGTGGAAATGAAGAGGAATAGGCCTCGTTGACCGAATAAACGCGTTTCGCTTCTGGAATGCGCAATCCTTTTTTAACCAAGATGAACGATCCAATATTTGGATTGAGTTCGAAGAGATCCACTCCAGAGCCCGTCGTGATCACAAACGCAGTGGAAGGACCATACAAAATATATCCGGCTGCAATTTGCTTTCGACCTGTCTGACAGACCGTTTCCTCGGCGGATTCGATCAGCGGATCATTTCGCAAGATTGTAAAAATCGACCCAACTGAGCCGTTAGTGTCAAGCGTGCTTGATCCATCGAGTGGATCGAAGAGCACGCAATATTTCCCACCTTCAGTACCGCGCCGCATGATTGTGGGTTCTTCGTCTTCTTCACTGGCCAACACGGCAATGGATGCACGTGAACCAAGACATCGCATCAAAATGTCATTGGCGATCACATCCATCCGTTGCTGAGACTCTCCTTGCACATTGGTCGACCCTTGTTCGCCAAGTACATCTTCCAAGCGTGCGCGACGAACTCGGTCGGCAATCGCTTTGCCTGCAAGCGAGATGGCGCTGATGATCCACGAAAAATCACCGCTTGCTCCCGGGTGAAGCGACTCTTCAGAGAGAATGTGACTTTGGAGCGAAAACAGATTGCTCGTGCTTGATCCAGAGTGGTCCATACGAAAATCTCCTGA
>JBEELA010000329.1:0-3022 GCA_041168365.1 Planctomycetota bacterium | reverse complement strand
GGATTTGGTACAAATACTCGACTCATGTCTCGTTCAAAGCGATCTCCATCTATTGGCGTCGACGATCTCGTCGGACACTTGCGCGACTTGGCTTCGAACCTTTGGTGGGCATGGAACGAGGAGGGGTGGTCCATCTTTCAGACTTTGGATCCCAACGAATGGCGCGCAACAAATTATTCTCCGCTTGGAACTCTCGAACGCACAACTCATGCGCGACTCGAAGTGCTTGCATGCGATCCGATCTTTGTGAAGCGCGTCTATGACGGTCTTGCTGCACGAGCCGCATATTTGGGAGAGCGCGCGTGGTTTCAGCGTGGCGCTACATCAAAACAAGAAGGTTTCCGAGTCGCATATTTCTGCAGCGAGTATGGTCTTCATGAATCAATTCAGCAATATGCAGGCGGACTGGGCATTCTTGCCGGCGATCATCTGAAGAGCGCATCTGATTTGGGAGTGCCTCTCGTAGCAATCGGTTTGGCATATCGACACGGTTATTACATTCAGCAATTGTCTCGCGATGGTTCGACGCAGGTGCTCTATCCAGAGTACGACTTCAATCGATGGGGGCTCGAAGACACGCACCGCACAATCGCATGCCCAATCGGCTCGCGGCTTGTGACGGCGCGCATTTGGCGTATGTGGGTTGGGCGAGTTCCGCTCTATTTGCTCGACACCGATCTGAAAGCGAACGCTCCTGAAGATCGTCGATTGACTGAGGGTTTGTATAAAGGCGAACCGCTGCTTCGATTGCGACAACAAATTCTTCTTGGGGTCGGCGGCGTGCTTGCATTGAAAGCACTTGGTGAGCGCGTCAGCGTCTTGCATCTCAATGAAGGTCACGCTGCATTCGCTGCCGTGCAGCGTGCACTTGATGTTCACTCGCTTGGCCAACCAATTCAGGATTCCTTCGATGCGGTGCGCAAAGCGACCGTCTTTACAACGCATACGCCAGTCTCCGCAGGGCATGATCGTTACGACCCAGAAATGGTCGTTCAAGAACTCTCCGGCGTGATGGCTCGCAGTGGTTTGACGCCGCTACAAATTGCAGATCTCGGCCGCATCAAAACGGGCGATGTGAAAGAGACATTCTGTATGACTGTCTTGGCGCTTCGATTGGCGGAGCGCGTCAACGGAGTCTCGAAACTTCATGGCGAAGTGAGCCGCGAAATGTGGAAAGATTTTTATGGCGTGCCAGCGGCAAAAGTTCCCATCGGCTCGATCACAAACGGTGTTCATGTCAAGACGTGGATCGATCCAGATGCAGAGCGATTTTGGAAAGATGAGATTGCGCTTCGTTTGACCAAGCAAGCGCCTACGGCCACTGGATGGCGACATGCAGAAGAAGTGTCCCCCACAAAGTTTTGGGCTTTACGCAGCAGATTGCGTCATCGAATGGTCCATTTCGTAAGAGATCGATTGGCGATTCAGTGCAAGCGGCGCGGCGAAGGGCAGGGGGCAGTTGCGGAAACATATTCGCTTCTTGACGAAGATGTGCTGACAATTGGTTTCGCGCGCAGATTTGCGACATATAAACGCGCGCCACTGGTCTTTCATGACGCAGATCGATTGGCTCGCATCTTGACCAACACGGATCGACCTGTGCAAATCATCTTCGCAGGCAAGGCGCATCCGCGTGATGAAGGCGGTCAAGAATTTGTTCAGCAAATTTTCGAACTGACTCGTGACGCACGCTTTGGTGGACGCGTTGCATTGATCGAGGAATATGACATGCATGTTGGTCGTATGCTTGTCGCAGGATGCGATGTTTGGTTGAACACGCCAATACGACCATATGAAGCCAGCGGCACGAGCGGAATGAAACCAACATTGCACGGCGGGCTGAATCTTTCAATTCTCGACGGTTGGTGGCCAGAGGCAACAGACGGAATCAATGGATGGAATATCGGCGGAACTGAAACATTCGCAGACACGAAACTTCAGGATGCATCCGACGCAGCAAATCTTTACCGACTATTGGAAGAATCAGTTGTCCCACAGTTTTACGAACAAGATGCCGCCGGGATTCCGCATGGTTGGATTGCGCGTGCTCTGCACAGCGCCGCAACCGTGCCCCCGGTTTTCAATTCCCACCGAATGGTGGCTGAATACACACGCAAGGCGTATGTACCTGCCCACCAAATTCGTGGGAGTTGAAATGCAGTCATTGACCACTCAGTTGCGTCGTCGTCGTCGTCGTGATGCCATTGGAAATCCACCAAGAATCGCAATCAATCCTGCAGGAGTTGGGACAAGATTTGCGTTTGCCCAATCAATCGCAGCATCATGATCTGCTTCAGATTCCCCCAAATTGAAGACAAGCCAAAATGTGTTGCTTGTTGAATACGAAGATGAACTTGCGTTGAGCGATACGAGATAGATGCCATTGGCTGGATCAATGCCGCTCATTCCTTCGATGAAGTATGAGGGATGAAGGTCAAATCCTTCGCCCACGAGAAATGAAAATCCACCGCCGCTTGTTGTGTTTCCAGAAGCTCCGCCAAATTCAGCCATGACCGATGCATTTGCGAACGAAACAAATTCACTTCCACTCCAGCTTGAAAGTCCAGCGAGGACATTCAAAGTGATGGTCGAGCCTAAGAGGTTCGATCCAAATCCAGGATCCTCGCTCGCAAATGGAAAGAATGGATCTTCGCCAAAGTCCGCTCCGAAGACTCGCGCGGTTGAATCCACAATTGTGTCAGTGGTGTCATCCCAACTTGCGCTTTGCAGTTGGCCACCTTGTGCCCAAATGTACCCATCAACATGTTGTGGACTTGCGAACGATGCACAGCCAAGAAAACTCGCAATGACAGTTGTCATGATGTGCTGTGAAAATTGAGAAATGCGATTCATGAAAACTCCTGTATAAGAGATGAAGGGAATGAAGCAATTCGTGATTCATAAAATTGTTTGGTGAATTTCATTGGCATACTCCCCAGGCGCTCAGAAGAGTCGCAAGATCGACACCGTCAACAAGTCCGTTGCTATCGATGTCGCCTGTTCCTGATCCACCCCAATTGCT
>JBEELA010000328.1:0-3005 GCA_041168365.1 Planctomycetota bacterium | reverse complement strand
CGCAGGGACACATTCGGCTTCAGAGATTTCATCTTGAGAATCACATTCCCGTTTGGCGTTGGTCGTTTTCTGATGCACTCTTGGAACGCAGAATCTTCATGATTCATGGCGAAAACACAGTGTGCCAACATTGGACGCTCGTGCAGGCATCAAGCCCAATTCAATTGCAATTCGAAGTGCTTGTCGACAATCGAAGTCATCATCAACTTGGCAGACTTGATGCAGCAACGCCAGTCCTTGAACGCGCACCACGTGGAATCAGACTGAGTTGGCCAAATGCAAATGCCGGCGAGGGCTCTGAACTTTTCGTGCAGTGCGACAAGTCGGTGCCAACGCCGACCGGTGAATGGTGGAAGGATTTTCTTCTCACGCAAGAACGCGATCGCGGATATGAGGCAATCGATTGTCTTTGGAGTGCTGCAAAATTTGAAGTGGTACTCGATCCGGGAACTTCAACGGACTTCACAGCATCGACCAAATCACAGGACCAACGTCCAGTAGGCGAGGCACTTCAGGCGGAACGATCTCGTGCTCAATCGCTCTTTGCAACAGCGCAAGTTGCCGACGACAAAACAGCGCTTCAACAATTGGTCCTTGCGGCAGACCAATTCATTGTCAAACGCAAGCGCAAAGGTTCGAAGGGTGAGGATGGAATCTCAATCATCGCAGGCTATCCATGGTTCGCTGATTGGAGCCGTGACGCAATGCTCTCTGTTGCTGGACTTTTGCTGGCGACTCGCAGAATTGCCGAAGCTCAGATATTGCTCTTGACATACGGCGATTATCTCGATGGCGGCATGCTGCCAAATCGTTTCCCTGATCATGATGGAGATGCACTGGAATACAACAGCGTTGACGCTCCGTTGCTGATGATCATCGCAACAGAAAAGGTTTTCGCTGTGGGAAAAGATGCGAAATGGCTCGCAGAAATGTGGCCGGGACTGCAATCAATTATTGCGGCATATACAAAGGGAACTCGGCATGGAATCAGCGTAGATCCCAAAGATGGGCTTGTACGTGCTGGGGAAAATGGAATTCAGTTGACTTGGATGGATGCAAAGGTCGGCGATCGAGTCATCACTCCACGACAAGGCAAACCGATTGAGATCAACGCATTCTGGTTCCAAGCACTGATGGCAATGAAAACGCTCGGATCAGTATTGAAGCAACCAACGGATGCGTACGAGCAAGCGGCGGCGCGCGTCCAAAATTCATTCGGGGCATTCTGGAATCACGATCGATCATGTTGCCTCGACGTGATCGATGGACCAAATGGATCCGAAAATTTACTGCGACCAAATCAACTCTTTGCGTCGGCAGTAAACCAAGGTCTCTTGCCACAGGGCCAGCGCAAAGCAATCATCGATCTGTGTATGGCTCGACTCTGGACACCACAGGGACTTCGCACGCTCAGTCCAGATGATCCGGCGTATTGCGGAAACTATGGCGGCGATCCTGCATCGCGCGACGCTGCATATCACCAAGGAACAGTTTGGCCTTGGCTCTTTATGCCAATGGTTCAGACTCACTTTGGCGTCTATAAAGATGCACAAGCAATTCAAGACTTTCTCTTTCCGTTTATAAATCATCTGCGCGAGGCGGGGCTTGGTTCCGTCAGTGAAATTTTTAGCGGCGATGCACCACACCAACCGCAGGGATGCTTCGCACAAGCTTGGAGCGTCGCGGCCTTGCTTGAACTCATGGAGTGGATGCGCGTCAGTAACTCAACACCTACAAGTATCTTGAATTCATAATTGATCTATCGACACGAGCAAAAACATGGCAATGACTCCTGAAAAAAATTCCGCATCGACGAACGCCGAACAGGCTCGGATCACCGATCTTCATGCAGGTCGAGCGAAGTGGCGAGACTTCGGCCCATTCTTGTCAGACCGACAATGGGGAACTGTGCGAGAAGATTATTCGGCAGATGGCTCCGCGTGGAATTATTTCCCCCATGACGAAGCACGCAGTCGAGCCTATCGCTGGGGAGAAGATGGCATCGCTGGGTTCTGCGATCAAAAGCAATTGCTTTGTCTTTCTTTGGCGCTGTGGAATGGACAGGATCCAATTCTCAAAGAGCGATACTTCGGTCTGACGAATGAACAAGGCAACCATGGTGAAGATGTCAAGGAAAATTATTGGTTTCTCGATGCTGTTCCAAGCGGATCGTGGCAAAGAATGCTTTATAAATATCCGCAGCGTGCCTATCCATATGACGAACTTGTGCGTGTGAATGCCGCTCGAAGCAAACTGGAACGCGAGTTCGAATTGCTCGACACTGGAATCTTCGACGATGATCGATACTTCGATGTCTTTGTTGACTATGCAAAAGCAGACACATCAGACATTCTGATGCGCATCGAGGTTTTCAATCGAGGTCCAGACCCTGCAACGATTCATGTTCTGCCCACTGCGCTCTTTCGCAATATATGGACTTGGACGAATAGCGCCGCTCGCCCTGTGATGACAGAAACGAAAACCGCTGCCGGTTCGCAGATCGACATCACGCATCTCGATATGGCGCCAATGAAATTGCAATGCGAAGGCACGCCCGAATTACTGTTTTGCGAAAACGAAACCAATGTGCAGCGACTGGATGGATTGCCGCGCAATGGAAAATTCTTCAAAGATGGGATCAATGATCTGGTTGTGAATAAGGCTGCGAACACAGTAAATCCAGCCAAGTCTGGCACAAAGATGTCCGCTCAATATGTTCTTGAAATTGCACCTGGTCAATCGAAGGTCGTTCGCATTCGTCTCAGTCCAGCAACGGCGAAAGTCGGGTTTGCCGACTTCGAAGCGATCATGACGAAACGAAAAACTGAGGCAGATGAGTTTTATGCGCAGAAGCAAACTCTCATCGACGATCTAGAACTACGAAAGATTCAGCGACAAGCTTGGAGTGGACTGCTGTGGAGTCAACAGACATATTCGTATGAGGTTCGCAATTGGATCTCTGGCGATTCTGCAATGCCCCCACCACCTGCATCGCGAAAGACTGG
>JBEELA010000327.1:0-7074 GCA_041168365.1 Planctomycetota bacterium | reverse complement strand
GCTTGACACTCTTGGCTGCAGCAGCGAAGCGATATGACGAGAGTTGTTGGGATCGCCATCAAAGGGGAATTCATTTTGCCGATTCGACCGAAAATCAGTTTCGTAAAAAATTGATTGCGGTCACCGATTCGTTCCAGAATCAAATTGCAACGCTTACGGTCCAAAGCCCAACGAATAGAAAAACTGACTCTCCCCAAGTTGCTGTGATTTCGCCCGAATCAATTGCGATGGACATGGAGATGACATTTGGAACGCTCTGCAGCGTCACCCCCATGAACAAGGGTGATATGGGAAATATTCTTGATGCGACGGAGGCCACTCCGGATCAAAGGGCGATTGCTCTCATGATTCAACAAGATCTCTCTGTGTCCCTCATCCGTTCGACAGATGACGTGTCGAAACAATGGACCGAAGTCGGCGTTGGTATGGCTCCTTCGCCAGAAAAACAGCAGAGAACTCCCTCCGTTGCAGACATTCAGGAAATTGCTCGCATCAGACAGGAACAACTTCGAGCGGACAGAATGAACTCCGATCAGTTCTTCTCCCAAGTCTCTGCGATTCTTTCGACTGCTCCCAAGGCTTCACTGCTCGAGTCATATCGCTTGATCCATTTGCGAAACATTGAACGCAATTTGATCAAGTGCATGTTGGAGCAAGTCCAAGGCGTTTCAATTGAACCCCTATGGCGAGTCGATTTCGAGACGATTGCGCTTGCAACACATATTGTTGATTCCCAATCAAAAACTCAAGAATCTTTGAGGGCGATTATTCAAGCAAACAATCAAGCGATCTTGCCGCCGATGCGCAGACTCTCTGATGCGCTGATCGCTCTCCACGCCGGGAATCAAATGATGTTTGCTTCCGGCCAAATAAACCCTACCGCGACCATACGTTTCGATGGCCAATCGATCGCAGAGGATGGGGAAAAACCAAGAGAACTGAGCGATTCCGAGGTTTATACAAATCAAAGGGATGCAGAACTCTTGCGTTGCTTCGATGAATCGAAGCACATTACATCGATTCAAAATGCAACTCTTGTGGAGATTCTTTCGACTTTGCCGCCCAAAGATGCCAGAGGTTTTCAGAATGTCTTTCGACGAACGGCGTATCCATCGCTTGCAAAGTTTCTCGGTGCTGGTGATCTGTGGATCATCCTCGCACTGGCACTTACCGAGAGAGATGAATCAAGCAATCAGCCGGCGAACGAACAAATGGCTCAGTCAATTATCAAATTGGCATCTCCATATGGACGCGCGAGCGAAGCGCTCTTTCTGACCGCCGTCGAACAGCAATCCATCATTGATGCCGCCGACATACGCGAACAACCTGCTAAAGAAATTCTGCGTCACACTCTCTTTGCGCGCAAAGAATTAGATGCAGGGCTACATCGAGATCTCGAACGCGTTCTTGGGCCAGAGCTTGCTCTGAAGTTGAACCAAAAACTTGGCGGGAAAAACAAGTAGAGAATTTGCGAATCAACCCCGCGCCCATACGGCGGGAACGTTGCCAGAACTTACAAGAATCCGCGAACGAATTCCGCCCCGACCTCGCCAGTCAGCGATGATCTGCAGCCAGGCAGGGCTCATCGCCTCTGTCAAATCTCCGCAGATTCGATTGGTCACAGCTTCATAAAAAATCCCTTCATTACGAAAAGATTGGTAATACATCTTGAGAGATTTCAACTCGACACATACTGCGAGTGGTTCATAGCGCAGCGTGATGACTCCGAAATCAGGATGTCCCGTCTTGGGGCAAACTGAAGTGAACTCTTCATTGATGTGCTCAATGATGAATGGCTGATCACTTGGTGAATCGAAAAATTCTAGAACGTCAATAGTTGGCATTGGTCACTCTCACAATCCGTAGGTGGTATACAACTTTAGTACTTTTGGTTGATTTGGATTTACTTGCATCGAAGATCTGAATGCTCGCCGTGCTTCGTCGCCAGCTTGACTGTCACGCTTTTCGGAAGCGAGCCAACGATTCAGTGCGTTCACACCTATTCCGTTCCATGCTGGCCAATATCGAGGATCAAGCACGACTGCGTGTCGATATGCAATGCTCGAAGAATCGTAATTTCCAGCGCGAAATTCGGCCCAGCCCAATCGCTCGAATGTTTCTGGCGCGGAGGAAAGTTTTGTCAACGCAAGCGCGGTATTCACCGCCTCGGGATATCGACCATCTGCAACATACGCATTCACCAAATTAGTCATCAGCTGTGTCGTTGTGGGCATCAATTCGGCGGCGGCTTGATACTGCTGAATCGCCTCGGCTGGCCGACCCAATCTCTCGTATGCCACGCCGAGATTGACATGTGCCGCGCCATTGAGAGGCTCGAGAGCGATCGCGCGCTCTGCAAATTGAGCTGCAACCCGAGAGTCGCCAAGCGAGAGATACGCCGTCGCCATATTCAGATTCGCCTCGGCGCTCTTGGGATTCGCCACGATTGCACGCTGATATGCACCGATACATTCTGCAAGTCGCCCAAGCATCTGCAACGATCGAGCGTGACCATACTGCGCTTGAAAATCTGCTGGATCGAGTCGAACGGCGCGGCGATAATTTGGTTCTGCGTCGCTGTATCGACCTTGCGCAAATCGAACATCGCCAATACCGACATAGGCCTCAGGCAACGACGGATTCTGCGCAAGAACTTCCTGAAAAATCGCAAGCGCGGATTCATTGTCGCCTTGCTTTCGGAGTTGGTCTGCTGAAGTCAATTTCAACTGCTCTGCTTGGGTTGGTTCCTGCAGAGTTGCCCTTGACTGCGTTTGATTTGAAGTTGGCCGGACATTGCTCGATGCGCGGCAACCGATGGCATTCAGCAGCGAACATGCGATAACACCAGCAAAGGACATCGACACAATCGCATGCAACAGTGATCGCTGCGCAAGACCTCGGCGTGGAGTGGTGGCGAACGCAACATTGCCTCGGATGCGCTCGAGCGCATCGATATTGACAAGATCCCACTCTCGTCCGTTTTGTGGATCTTCTTTGGGGGTTTCCAAAATCATTGGCGTTGCTCGCAGTTCACTGCGCATAAGAATAGCGTGAAAGCAAGTCTCTCCACAGCAACCCTGACCAATATGCGCATGGCGATCACGGCGAGATCCAAGCGCACCAACCGAATCATTCACATGCACGACGCGAAGATTTTTTAACCCACAGATTGCATCGAATTCATCAAGAACGCTATTGGCCTGTTGGGAAGTCGACATCGCATATCCCGCAGCAACAATATGACAAGTATCCATGCAAATTCCAACGCGCTGTGGATCTTTCACCAAATCGCGAATGATTGCGAGGTGTGAAAAGTCATAACCCAAATTTGTTCCAGAGCCTGTGGTGGTTTCAAGGCAGGTGATGACTTTCCAGCCGAGAGTGTCGGCATGTATCGCATCCAATGATGCCGCGATTCGCTTCAGTCCAGCGAGTTCATCCGCGTTTGGAGCTGCGCGCAAAATATTGGGACTGCTTGGTCGCCGAGGCGTGCCAAGATGCGCACCCGGATGCATGACGCACCATGCAATGCCGAGTGTTTCGCAGCGCTCAAGTTCATCTCGCTGAAGGGCGATGGACTTTGATCTTTGCGCATCATCTGGTGAGGCAAGATTGACCAGATATGAATTATGACTGACGATCCGCTGCGAAGCATCGCGCCAATTTGTTGCGCGCACAGCAGCGCGCCATAAATCCACCTGCTCATTTGCAAGCGGCGGTGATGACCATTGCCTTTGATTCTTAGTGAAAATTTGGACGGAGTCCATTTGCAAACGAACCGCTTCTTCAATTGCTAAGTGCACTCCCCCAGCAACCGAAAGATGACTGCCATAAAGCGGTTTGGTCACTGGCGAGCTCCCGCGACTAGACCATGCGCGAGCCGGCGCGACGAGCACATTCGACGATGCGCTGCGCGGTACGAACTGCGGCGAATCCAGCCTCGGCATCTACGAACGGATGTCCACCACTACGAACGGAATCAAGAAAGTTTTCGAGTTGCAATTTGAGCGGCTCGCCATGACCGACATCAAGCGCATCCACCTTGATCAATTCGAGATAATTCAATCCAGATAAGTCATCACCTCGCTGAAAGCGCGCGCGAATGTCCGCCAACTGTTCTGCATTCACAGCCTTGCGAACAACTGTTCCTTTGCGTTCTCCAAAGTCCGCAGAGACATACGTGTCTTCGCTGATGATTCGCATTTTGCGTTCGGTCTTCAGTGCCAATCGACTTGCAGTGACATTTGCAGTGCATCGAATTCCATCAGGGCCGGCCGGGAAAACAAGGCGTGCATTGCAAACATCTTCTGCTTCACCCAGCACGCTCACTGCGTTGGCGTAAATCTCTTCCGGCTCATTGCCCATCAACATAATGAGCACATCGAGATCGTGAATCATCATGTCCAAGACCACTCCAACATCGACCGACCGAAATGTCATCGGCGAGACGCGATCAACTTCGACGAAACGCGGGCGCAAATTGGGAATGTTTCGAATCGCAACCATCACTGGATCGAATCGCACAACATGCCCGACCTGCAAGATTGCGGTGCCTCGCTTCGCTGATTCTGCCATCGCACGAGCCTGTGTCTCATCAGGAGCAAGTGGCTTTTCGACAAGGCAGTGAACACCAGCCGCAAGAAGTTGTTCCACGATCGCTTGATGCGTCACGGTTGGTGTTGCGACGACACACGCCTCGATACCAGCGGCGATCAATTCATCCACCGAAGAGAATGCACCGCAACCATATTGTTCGATCATGTCGCTGCGCCGCGAGACATTTTCGTCGACGACACCAACCAAATCAGCACCTTCAAGTTGAGAGCAGAGCCTTGCGTGATGCTTGCCCATTCTTCCAACGCCTATGACTCCACAACGAATGGTTGCGGCTGGAGATTTGTGTGTTCCGGCGCTCATACAATAGACCTCATTATTTGTGGGCTTTGCGAAAGGTCATCTCAAGGTGATTGCCGGGAGCGTGATAACGCGCATCTGACATATATGCGCGGATCAGCATCAATCCACGTCCCGATGGAATTTCCAAGTTCTCGTCGAGCGTCGGGTCTGGCACCCCTTCTGGATCAAAACCATCACCTTCATCAATGACATGAAAGCTGGCAGAGTTCGAATCGATCAACCAACGGACTTCGACAAACTTTGTTGGATCCTGAAGATTTCCATGTCGAAAGCCATTCATCATTGCTTCTTCAAGCGAAAGTCGGACGGCGAATATCGCTGCCTCGGAATAATTCAATCGAGCCAAAATCTCCGCAATAGAAACCTGAACACCCTCGATCTCTTGATTTTGTTCGTGCAACCGAACAGAGCCTTCGAACGCGGATTGGGGTTCTGATGTCATTTGTCCAGCCGCGAAAGATTATTTTCCGCCGAAGCCTGCAAGCGCCTTCTCGGAATTCTCGAATATCTGAAAGAGTTTGTTCAGTTTGGTGATCGTAAAGACTTCCATGATCGAAGGCTTGATATCAGAGAGACGCAATTGTCCTCCGCGCTTTTTCGTCAGGCTATTGATTGTGATCAGAGTGCCAAGCGCAGCAGAAGAAAGATGCTCGACGCCGCGAAAGGAAATCAGCATTCGCGGAGAAGCCGCTGCCTCGACTCGCTTCACGAGTTCGGTGCTGATTTGACGAATGGCAGATTCATCAAGAATGTCTTTATCGACAAACTCAACACGCATAACACCGCTGAGGTCCGTAACACGAATTCGTGATGTTTCTGTACTCATGTGTTTAGTATCCCGCTCCCTTGCTTGAACCACTCAGCTGATCTGAAAGTCCTGGGAAAAGAAGATCTTCGGCCTCTGCCTGGATGATGATCTCTGGGCGAATTAAGAGCAGCGTTGTCGTTTCCAATTTGCTTGTGACAGAGTTTGTGAAGAACCGATTCACAAACGGCACCTTGGAAAGAACTGGAACTCCAACTTCGATTTCGGTTTCGTTCACATCGCGGCGTCCACCAAGCAGAATCGTTCCCTTATCTGGACAAGAGACTGCTGTATTGATTTGCGTCACGGCGACATTCGGCAACTGAATCGTCGCATTAAATTGACTTGATCGACCGAAATCACCGCCTCCAGCCGCTCCCTGGACTTCCTGGGAATCAAAGCCAATCAAGATGTTCTGGGCGAATTGCACAGTCATTGATACATAACGACGATCAGAACTCGTGACAGCTTCGATGTCAAGAACAAATCCTGTTCGGAGATTTTGTACCTGTGGAATGAATGCTCCCGAGGAGTCTCCTGTCGATGCCGTGACCGACGCGACATAAGCTTGAGATCCACCGAATGTGATCCACGATCGCGATCCGTTGAAGAGCGTCAATCGTGGCGCCGTTAAAGTCATCGCACGCTGATCGGCTTGGGTTGCCTGAACGAGAAGGTCGACCTGCACGTCATCTAGATATGTGAATCCCACTGTCAATGCTGGGTTTGCCAAGGATGCTGCTGCAACAGTCCCCTTCAACCCTGCGCCAAGAGCCTGAATCAGAGGAAGGCCTTCTTGTTGAACTTGGACAGGAGACATTCCGTTTGATGTACTGCCTCCAGAATAAGACTGCCCATTTCTGCGAACGCCAACCGGTTCGTAAACACCGGTCTGCTGATATGCAATAGTGCTTCCAGGCCCAGGAGTACCAAGAGCAGAACCAGTTGCAATCGTATTGATTCCATTGGCAACAGCAGCAGCATCAGTCTGTCCCAAACCACCAAAGGTGACGGGGTTCTTTAGTCGACCTGCACGACCAGAATTGGCTCGAGTGTCTTGAAAGAAGAAGTCTCGCAATTGAAAATTTGGATCTTGATCGACAGCAGAGTCATACATGCCAGGATTTGCGTTGAAGTACAAATCAAAGTCCAGTCCGATCTGTTCAAACCACTGCACTTCAACTGCGATGAGGCGAGATTCAATGTTGATTTGAATTGCGCGAACCGCTCGGAGTTGAGCCAAGAGATTCATAATGTCACGATGCGTCTTGGGAGTCGCAGTCACAATCAGATTGCCGCTGAAATCATCCAGACGACTTTCAGAAAGAGAACCCGCATCCCAGAGGGCTTCT
>JBEELA010000326.1:0-4132 GCA_041168365.1 Planctomycetota bacterium | reverse complement strand
AACAACACTCCACAAGCGCACTTTGGTATTGGTGGTTTGCCTGAGGATTCAACCTCCGCAAGTCCTGTTGTGGTCACAGTCATTTGGCCAGACGGCGAAAGGTCGACATCGACGGTTGCTCGTGGGATGAAAACCGTTGTCTCCAAGCCCGCAAACGTGTCTAAGTAGGTTTCAAATTGCATCAAATCGCCCTCAAATGAGCGGCGAAACCAATGCGGCGACATTCTGAGCGAGTCGTTGTCGAATGGACTGCGGCCCCCAAGAAGCGGTTGTGACATCAACGCTGTTCTCCATATATGTTTGTTGGAGAGCACGAACCTCACGTGCAAATGAGTCTGCATACATGATGGCGCTGACTTCGAAATTGATTTCGAAACTTCGACGATCAAGATTGCTTGATGTGATAATCGAAAACAGACTATCAACTGTGACTGTCTTAGAATGCAAAAGTCCTTTGTTGAATTCATGAATCTGAATTCCAGAAGCGAGCATGGCTGAATATCGTCCGCGACTCGCAAGTGCGACAATACGGCTGTTATTGCGACGCGGAACCACCAGATGGACAATCACGCCACGCTCTGCCGCAACGCAAAGCGAGCTGAACATGTCAGAGTCAGGAACAAAGTATGGAGTGGTGAGAACGATTTCTTTTCTCGCAACTTGAATGGCGGCGATCAAAAGCGATCGCACTGCATCATTGTCGTAATTCGGACCCGAAGCCATAATCTGAACTGGCAGGCCAGTGGCATGAAAAGTAGGCATAAATTCCAAGAGTTTTTCAATTGTCTCGTTCGTGTCGAGATACCAATCTTCCGCAAAGATCAGTTGCAATTCGCGCACCACTGGACCTTCAATTCGAACCATGCAATCAACCCAAGGCGCAAATCGAGGTTGCACCGCGAATTCCGGTGCGGCAATATTCATGCTGCCCATCCAACCAATTTCACAATCAATCACAATCATTTTTCGGTGATTTCGCACGTCAATGCGGTGAAAGAGCGCGCGCAGAAAATGAGTGGGCAGAGCTGCAACGACTTGCACGCCACGCTCTCGCATACTGCGGCAGAGCACACTCTTGAGAAATGCCCGAGATCCCTGTCCATCCACCAGAATTCGGCAGGTCACTCCGCGCGCGCACGCAGCAATCAGTGCGTTTCCGATCGCTTCTCCAATACGGTCGTCAAGCCAAATATATGTCGTGCTGTGAATGCTCTTTGTTGCCTTTTTGATATCCGTGATCAACTGATCAATGGCTTTTTGAGAGTCTCCAAAGAGCGTTGTCAGATTGCCAGAAGTCGCTGGGGAGTGACTTGCCCGCTGGGCGATATCTGCAATTTGCTGATCGATCGGATCGAGTGCAATCGCCACTGCACGAGGGTCATCATGTTTGTGGTACCGAGATTTGTTAAAAAGATCCAAGATGATCTTGTGCGACTTGCGCCTTCGGCTTCCAAGCCTCGATTCCCCGACGAGCAGATACGCAATGATTCCCAGAAGTGGAAATGCAATCACGATGAGCACCCATGCTGTGGCGACCGAAGGACGCGAGCCTTTGCGCAAGATGACAATGGCCGCAAGCGAAAGTCGAAAAATGAGTTCGGCTGCCAAGCCAACAAGTGCCCACTTCGTTCCCTCAAACAAATGATTTGGAAGCAAGAATTGCAGTGTTGTTGGAGGTTGCAGAAGTAGCAATACGTGCAGCATGAGCACGTCGAGTTCAGGTCAGAATTTCAACCACGGTCAACCTTCGTTCACCGCGAGGAAGATTCACCCGAACGGTTTCGCCCACACGCACCTTCATAAGTGCTTCACCAATCGGACTAGTTGTCGTGACTTCGCGATGTTCAGTTTCGCCGCCTTCACTTTTACTACTGACGATTTTGTACGTCTCAATCCCGCCAGATTGTTCGTCACGAATGCGCACAATTGCTCCCAAGAAAACCATGTCGCTGGGCATTTCTCCCTCAAGAATCACTTGTACAGATTCAAGACGCTGAGTCAATTCGCGAATGCGCAAATTATTCATGGATTTGTCTTCGCGAGCAGCGTGATAATCAGAGTTTTCTCGAAGATCGCCATGCCCGCGCGCTTCTGCAATTCGCACAATCAACTCCTTGTCGAGAGCGTGATATTCGCTCAGCAACTTCTCAAGTTTCTCTTTGTCGATTTTTGTGACGAATTCCATAGAAGTGCTTACTAGGTTATCCCGCTCTTCGTCCACTCGCAACTTGATTCGCTTGCAACGAGGGTTGAATTGCAGATACGGCCCCGATCGCCAATCCCACCAAGCACAAAGCAACATTGAAAATTCCATACGCGGCAAGACTCTCCCATTCGATCAATTCTGGCATAGACGCAGTTGAATTCATACATGTGAGAAGAGTTGGAATGCCACCTTGAACAACGTTGGTTAAAAAGAGGTTCGAAACTCCGACCAGCGGGAACCCCGCGACGGCCAGTGGCAATTGAAGCCCAACCGTCAGCAAAATGCAGCAAATCATTGCAAATCCTCGCGCAAGAGAATTTTGGAAAGCCGAGGCAGCAGCGATTATTCCCACGCTTCCTGTGAGAGAAATGATTCCCACGAGATCGAGGAGTAGTGTTCGCTCAATGGGCCACGGTGTCCCAAGGCGAAGTGGCCAGATGATCAATTGCCAAAGAATTGCAAGGGACAGCGCATCAATAATTGTCCGCAAGATTATTCGGTCGCGCGATGTTTGGCTGAGCCTCACAAGTGGCCAAGCAATCATCATGCCCACGGCGCAGGTCAGCAAGAGCATTCGGATGGAAGGCGTCAGGCTTGAGGGTGACAAATGAAGCGGCAGTTGAAAACCAAATGATGCGATGGACGAAAAAATGATCCAGCCACCAGCGGCGATCACCAATCCGCGCGGCGGTTCAATGGCTCCCGACATAATCCACGGAGAGGTCGACAGATTGTGGTCCAGCACCATCGATGCGACCATACTGATTCGTCAGCAGATCGAGGTATCGCAACTTCTGCGCTGCGGGCACTTCTGCCGATGCTTCGCGTCCTGGAGCACGACCCCAAATCAATCTGCACTGCTTGGTCGTGAGCAATGAAAGAGTCTGATTTGTCTTAAAAGCGCTGACATCTACTGCGGAAACCTGCGCGCGCCATCGCTGTGTTGCGATCAACTTCGCCATCTCGACACCTGCAAGAAGGTCTGCTCCGCCCCAAAGTTGTCCAGGTTTTTTAGGTCGTGGAAGAGATGCTCCCAGAATTCTCGTCAGATTCGGGGCCGTTCCAGTCGCGTATGTTCGAGGAAGAAGGCGCGCACGACTATCTAGCAAATGTTCTCCATCAGAATCCACGACGAGTGCAATCGGTTCGACGAAAGTTGCGTCGACTTCGAGAGATAAAGATCCAATTCGGCGGACTTGCCGGACTTCATCAAACCAACCACAATCGAGCAGCGCAACTTGTGCGCGTTCAAGTCCTTCTCTGCTGTACGCAGATGTTCCTGCTTCACGCGCTACAAGATCCTGGATTGGCGCAAGATCAGTTGGCGTCATCCAAGATGGCGTATCGAGAACTGCAACTTCAATTCGCTCTCCAGCAGCTGCTTGCGCATTTTTCCGCAGGCTTGGTATGGACCAACCAAAGGTCACTGTTGCCAAGATTGCAAGTGATGCGCCAGCGCCGACCCACATCGCTGTATTTTTTGTGCCTTCAGTCATTCGTCTGATCCTGCGCGGCAGGCTGTTCTTGCGTCATCGTTGCAGTTGTTGAATCCGCTACAACAGAGGGACTCGCGGCTGCCGCATTTCTGGCCATCCGATGATTTCCCTTCATTCTTGCCTGTGATTTCTCCACCAAGCGTGCACACATTTTTGGGAAGGTGATCCCAGCATGAGCCGCCGCCTTGGGCACAAGTGAATGATCTGTCATCCCAGGCATCGAATTGATCTCCAAGAACCAAGCGCCCGCCTCGTCGACCATGAAATCGACCCGTGCGATATCTCGACAACCAATTCGTTCATAAATCGTACGAGATGCGTATGCAATTTCCGCTTGAACTTCAGGTGGAAGCACGGGATCCAAGATGTATTGCGTGTCAGCTCGTTCGTATTTCGCGCTGAAGTCATAGAACTCTTGACTGGTCACAAT
>JBEELA010000325.1:0-8334 GCA_041168365.1 Planctomycetota bacterium | reverse complement strand
CGTTGGGTTGGCAGTGTTGACCGCGGAGACAGACTCTGGACCATACGAGGCATCGACTTGATATCCAGAAAGCGTGACAGATTCTGGATCGACGGAAGTGGGCTTCGTAGTCGCTGCAGGTGATTTATGTGGAACCGTACTCATAGAAACTCATCGTAGCGTCGATCGATGATCAACCCACAACAATCGATGCGAGAATGCAACAACGTTGTTCCTCAGATGCAACAGATTTCGCCGTCAAATCAGCCCTTTGCAGGATATTCGAAGACTCCGCGACCTGACTTATCGCCCAACCGCCCCGCCGTGACAAGTTGTCGCAGCATCGGACATGGGAAAAACTTTGCATTGCCAAGTTCTCGGTACAGCACCATCATGATGTCGTGACAAACATCGAGTCCAATGAAATCTGCCAAGCGCAGCGGGCCCATCGGGAAATTGCATCCAAGCAACATGATCTGATCAATATCTTCTGGCTTTGCGACACCTTCCATCCACGCATAAAACGCTTCGTTGATGAGCGGCATCAGCACACGGTTTGAAACGAAACCCGCGCGATCATTCGCGGAAACTGGTGTCTTGCCCATTGCACGTGCAAGATCCATTGTTCGCGCAACCGTCTCGTCACTCGTTGCGAGACCACGAATGACTTCGACCAATTTCATCAGCGGAACTGGATTAAAAAAGTGCATTCCAATCACATGACTCGCGCGCGCGCCAGTTGCGGTTGCGATATCGGTGATCGAAATGGAACTTGTATTGGACGCAAGCACAACATTTGGAGCAAATACTTCTGCGAATGTGCGAAAGAGTTTCTTCTTGACTTCAGGATTTTCGCTTGCGGCTTCGACAACCCAATCGGCATTTTTGGTTTCAGCGATGGTCGTGACATAACAGAGCTTCTGCCCAGCAGCAGCAGCAACGTCTGCGGTCAACTTCTGCTTTTCCACAGCACGTGCAAGAGTCTTGGTGTGATATGCCCGCGCCTTGTCGAGCTGCTCTTGATTGATGTCGACCAGGACGGCACCGATTCCAGCCTGTGCCGCTGTCAGCGCAATTCCAGATCCCATTGTTCCCGCACCCACGACCACGATTGTCTTGACTTGATTGGACATAGATCAAGATAGTAATCGACTATCAATCAGCCATATCTAGCGCCACATCCAACCAACCAGCGCTGTGCGTTAATGCGCCAACAGAGATGCGGTCAACTCCTGTTCGCGCGATCGCTCCGATTGTTTCCAAGCGAACCCCTCCAGATGCTTCAAGGAGCATCGAAGGGCGCAAGCGATTGCGCAGTTCCACGGCATGCTTCAACGAATCAAGCGAAAAATTATCAAGAAGCGCGATCGTCAGAGTTTCGTCTGGCAATGAAAGCAGCGCTTCGAATTGTTCCATCGTGTCCGCTTCAGCGCACACGAATCGAAGGGGCGTGTTTCTCGCTCGCAGATCCTCGACCGCACTGCGAATGCGCCGCGCATAATCGCTGGGCGAAAGGCCAGCGATATGGTTGTCCTTCACGAGAAGCGCATCGGCTAGTCCCCATCGGTGCAAATGTCCGCCGCCACAGCGCACTGCATACTTCTGCAACCACCGCAAACCAGGAATGGTCTTGCGGGTATCGCACACTTTTGCCTTCGTGCCTGCGACGGCTTCGACATACTTTGCAGTGATCGTTGAAGTTGCCATCGCAATTCCAAGCAAATTGAGCAAGACTCGCTCGATAGGCAAGATGCTCGTCAGCGGCCCTTCGATGCGTAGCAATGATGTGCCGGCAACAACGCTCTCGCCATCGATCGATCCTGCGACCGAATGCGCTTTCAACGCGCTATCTCGAGCGACAAACTCTTCAACAAGTCCCAACCCAGCGCAAACAGCATCCGCCCGAGCAACGACGTTCGCGACGCGAATTGCCGCTGAATCACAGAGACTTTGCGATGTGACATCCTTCGCAGCGCCATCTTCGCAGATGGCCAAATCAACCGTGGCGGCAAGGTGGTCCCGAGATAATTCTCGCCACAGCAATGGAAGTTCGCAGTCGTTGAAATAAAACACCCTCGCAGTGTAATGCGAGGGTGTTATTGAACGAAAATTTGAAAAGACAAGGACTCAGTTGCGGCGACGTCGACCGAATGCGCCAGCGAGCCCGCCAAGCGCAGTCGCACTCCAAGCGAGATCGCCAAATCCACCAGTCAGACCAGAGGCGTAAAAGCCGTTTTAAGCCTCGAATGATTCAGTCGAAAGAGATCCGCCACGAAGCGCAACAGCTGCTGCAAAATTTGAACTGCTGTCAGTGACAATAATGGCCGAACTTGCAATTGATGAAACAAGCAAGGTGGAAAGAACGAATGTGAATTTGAAGGTAGTGGATGTGAACATAAATACTCCTTGGTTTTTCCTTTTGTCCCGACCTCCGAGAACACATCTCACGTGGCACCAAATAAGGTCTTGTCAAATTATGCGATCGAAAAATTTACCAGGAATGGACTGCAGGGCCGCTGTATGTCGCCAAAGGTCTGATTATACGATTGTTTTGGTGCTGTTCCATGATATGGGCGCACCAACCAGTGATTCGCGAAGCCACAAAGATCGGGGTGTACTGCGGAACTGGGATACCCAGGAGGAAATAAGTCATGCCGCAAGGGAAATCGACATTTGGATGGATTGCTTTGTCTCGCAGCATGATCGCCTGAACTTGGTCCCCCAAATCAAACCATTTCTGGGCATTTGGGCCGATGTTCTTCGCCAATTTCAATCCCCATGAACGCAGAATCGGAGCCCGGTGATCGCCGTTCTTATAAACCCGGTGACCAAAGCCCATCAACTTACGTTTTTCGACAAATGCTCGCTTCATCCAATCTTCAACGGTCATCTTTCCTCCAGCGCAGTCACGGTCGATGTCCTTGAGCATTTCCATCGCCATCTCGTTCGCGCCACCATGCAACGGCCCCTTCAGTGCGCCAATTCCACCGCACACAGCGCTATGCATGTCGGACTCGGTGCTTGCGATCACGCGCGAAGCGAAAGTGCTGGCGTTGAAATCATGTTCGGCATAGAGCACAAGGCTGACATCCATGATCCGTGCTGCGGTCGCATCTGGCTTCTTGCCCGTAATGCACCAGAGGAGATTCGCCGCATGATCGAGCGATGCATCTGGAGCGACTGGATCCTTGCCTTCAAGAGTTCGCTGGCAGACACCAATGATCGTTGGAATTTGTGCAAGTAAACGCTTTGATTTACGAAGTTCTGCGTCAGGCGCAAGATTTTCACAATCGGGATCGAGATGAGATAAAAGGGAAACGCCAGTTCGCAGAATGCTCATCGGATGAGCCGTTGGACTTTCCTTGCACACACGAATGATCGCATCGCGAACGCTCGCTGGAATAGCACGCAAACCGCCCTGTTCCTGCTTGAAAGCTGAGATTTCTGCGGACGACGGCTTATGCCCAACAAGAAGAAGAAATGCAACTTCATCGAAGGTCGCATTTTCTGCGAGATCCGCAATTTCATATCCGCGATAGACCAACTGAGTCTGGTTCACTTCGCAAATCGCAGTCTCGCCAACCGTCTGACCAGCGAGACCACGCGTATCTGGAACTTTGGGGGATGAAGAAGCGACAGAGCCGGGAGTTGGAGCCGTAGTGTTCATAGAAAACTCATACTAGCGGACTCACCCTATTACGATCACAATAGTCACATGAGTACCCCCGCACTTTTCAGTCGTGTTCTTTGCTCGATCTGCACACTCGTTTGCTTAAGCCAAGGTTGCGGCAGCGAAACATCTGCAAGAATTGACCCGTCGCTTCCATCTATGAACAGCAGAGAAGTCGGGACTGCGATGACTGGCAACTATTCCAACGAGGCACAGGCGAAGGCCGATGCGAAGTTCGATTCGATTGTCATGCACATGCGACCGATTTGGGTTGACCGAATCGATGGGCTCTGGCTCTATGTCGAGCAATCTCTTGCTGCCACTCTGGACAAACCATATCGCCAACGCGTTTATCAAATCGTCGATGGCAACGATGCGAATTCTGTCGAAGTGCGGATCTATGAATTGCCTGGAGATCTCGCGCAATATGCAGGTGCTTGGAAGAAGGATCAGCCACTTCGTCAATTGATGCCCGACTTGCTTGTTCCTCGAGCTGGTTGCAATGTGACATTGCGCCTTGATGATTCGAAGGCGTGGATCGGATCAACCGAGCCAAATCAGTGCTCAGCATCAAGCAACGGCGCTTCATATTCGATGAGCTCTGTCACGATGACGCAGAAAGAGATTCAATCGTGGGATCGAAGTTACGACTCGAAGGGATCACAAGTCTCGGGATCGACCACAGGTCCATATATCTTCATCAAGACTTCGCGCTGAATCGGTTGACGATCACGCCGTGCGACGCAAGAGCGTGACACGTCCGATTGGAACCCATTCGGCAACGAGAATGTCGCCATTTGCAAGCCAAATCGCATCGTGAGGATGAACAAATTTTCCTGGAATGAATTGTTCTCGCGGTGCGCCACGCAAAGCAGATGGATTCCCGTCACCAAGCGAAGCAACGGGCTTGAACTTGTCGTCATAGATCATCACGACACTTTCCAAGTCGGGAACAAGCATCAGACCATCACGAAATTTCATATCGCAAGGCATACGAACACCTTCGTTGTGAAATGCAATGTGCTTTCCGTCAAGATCAAGCACTTGGATGCGGCGATTTCCGCGATCTGCGACGACAAGCGTTGGAGTGCCCGAGCGTGAATCGACCCAAAGTCCGTGCGGACAAGATGTCTGGCCTGCTGCGCTTCCAGGACGTGAAATAACTTTCTTCCAGGATCCATCGCGACCAAACAAGTGAATGAATGAACCGCCATATCCATCGCCGACAAAAATATTTCCGTCGGGAGAGAACGCGACATTTGTAGGACACCACGATTCTGGTTTTTCGTACACGCCACTTTGCATCGGGCATGTTGCAGTCCAAATGACTTTGCCATCGAGATCGGTTTTTTCCACGCATCGTCGTTGCGTATCGCAGTGATATAAAAATTCTTTGCCATCTTCGACTTGAAGATCAAGTCCGTGTGCGCCACCGGCGAATTGTGCGCCCCACGATTTCAGGAAGACGCCGTTTGCGTCATAGACGCAGACGCCGTTGGCTGGAGCGCTGCCTGCGCCAACAGTCTGCGCGAGATATATCCGACCCGCTTTGTCTTGCGTCACACCATGCGTGTCGCCGAACATCATTCCTGCTGGCGGCTTGATCCAATCATTGATGCATTCGTATCGATTCGATCCACTGCCGCAAATGATTTTCGGCTGGTCGGCAGGCTTCGCATCTTGCGCCAATACGCGGGATGCGACCGAGGGAAGAATTGCCGCTGCAGCAGAAGCGCGCAAGAACGATCGTCGATCAATTTTCATCGTGCGAAGCGTATCGCATTAGATCTGCGAAATCATCCTCGACTTCGAGGAAAATTCCACTGCTTCCCAGGGGTATAAGCCAAGAGCGAATAGAGATCCTTGCGTGTCTGCATCTTGGGCAGCATTGATTCGAGCGACCCTTGCTTCTTCAGGCAATCGAGTCCTTCTTCGACTGCGTTCATCGCAATGCGCATCAATGAAAGTGGAAAGATGACGATTGAATATCCGAGCGCACCGAATTCGACAGCGGAGATATGTTGCGTCTTGCCAAACTCTGTCATGTTCGCCAGAGAATCTCCCGGCGATGCCTGAGCGAATGCTTTGAATTCGCTCGCATCCGAAAGACCTTCTGGGAAGATGACATCCGCGCCAGCTTCGCGATACAGATTCGCACGACGAATGGTCCCTTCCATTCCTTCAATCGCTCTTGCATCAGTGCGAGCGATGATCACGAAGTCGGGAGAGAGTCGATGCTTTACCATTGCGGAAATTTTGTCAGCCATCGCTTGTGCAGAGATGATTTCTTTTCCATCAAGATGACCGCATCGTTTGGGGAAAACTTGATCTTCGATATGCAGTGCGGCAGCGCCAGCGCGTTCGTATTCGACAACTGTGCGAATAGCGCATTCGACCTCGCCAAATCCCGTATCTGCGTCGGCAATCACGGGCAGTCCACTTGCGTCGGATATTTCTCGAATGGTCCGAGTAATTTCTGACATCGTGATCAATCCAACATCGGGATAGCCAGCAACATTCGCCGAAGCGCCTCCAGAGATATAGCACGCAGAAAATCCAGCTCGAGCAACTGCGCACGCGACAAGAGCGTTGAATGCACCAGGCGCGACAACGGTTCCTTGCTTCATCAAAGATCGCAACTGAGAACCAGCGTGGATAGTTTGGCGAGGATCACTCATAGAGCGCACACTCTAGTTTCATCTGCTGATATCCCATACCCACGGGGCCTCGGGCTCTGACCGGGTCTTGAACCAGACGACTTTGGATCGATCATTTGAAACATCAATTGCAAGAACGCTGGGCGGCTGTTTTTCCTCGCCCTTTTTCGGCGCTTCGAATTCGAAGCGCGGCGGCTTGGAACGATTGGGCGGTGACTTTGAGCCAACAATTTTTTCGTAGGGAAGTGTCGGCGTGAATGCGTTTGGCTCGCTTGCTTGAATTTGCGAAAAGCCAGGACGCCATTGAGTTGGGGATACGAAGTTTCGATCTTTCAACGCGACTTCGAGTGCTGCGAAATCAACCGGCAGCGCTCCTTCCTTGTCGAGTTGTCGCAAACCTTCTGCCAAATATGCCAAGCGCTCGCGCAGCGTTTCGATCGCGCTGGATTTTTCTTTCAGTGCAAATGCTTTCCACTGCTTGTCGAAATCTTCCCATCCTCGTTCGTCACGCAAGCCATAGACCGCACTGAACGCGGCAAAACTAGGAGTGCCTTCTGCAACAAGACGAAGATATTGCTGGAAGAATAAGGCGTTTGCAGCAGTGTTTGCCTGCGTCAGAAATCTCACGACTGATGCGGATTGTTCACGAAGTGCGCCATTCGAATCTTGCGCGACCGCTTGCTTCCATTCTTGCGCTGTCATCGAGATGAAATCCAACATCGAGATTGCTTTCGCATCGGTCACATGCTTCCGAACGATTGCGATGCCAGCTTCGCCAATTCCCCCTCCCTCACCTTTGGAATCTCTGCGCGCAAGAAAATCTAAGATGCCAACTTGCAGTGCGGGAGCAAGATCATCACCGCAACTCAGGCGCAGATACTCCGCTCCTATTGCTGCAGTCAATCCACGCGCAGCGAATGGCGCAGGAATGTCTTCAGTGCAAACTGCAATTCCCTGTCCAAGTGGAGAGAAAAATGCGAATGCTTCACTCGGCGCATCCACTGCGAATTGCGAGCGCATAATCTCTGATAACTCTTCTTGGCTTGCAAAAAGAAGGGCCTGCTGAAGTCCTCTGCTGCGCGGACGCAATTGCCCAAGGCCCGCATCAATTGTGAACCACAAACGATCAATGCCCTCGGCGGTAGATACATTCGTTTTCGCAGGCAAATCACTGCGAATTCTGTGCGACGACGCAACAAACATCGTCTTGGATGTTCGATCCCACCAACTTTCACGGGCGACTTGGGCGAGCAAACCTGTTGAAATGACAGCCAGCGCAACAAAAATTACAAAATATTTTTGCGGGACAACCGCCGCACGTATTGCCCACGAAGGTGCAAAATACCGTATTTTATCAAAAAAAGAAGGCATATTATAAGCTATAGGCTTTTTCGTGTTGAACTCCACAATTGAAGTTTATAAAAACTTTAAAAATTTTGACAGAATTGGCAACCTAACTGCGAAATGTATCGTAAGTTAACTGTGTCAGGATCGGAGTAGGGACCTTTCCTGACATTGGTTTGCAGATCGGACGGGAATGGGAGTTCGCAGTAAATAAAGGGACAGCGAACAAACGGAACCGAATTGAATTGGATTGAGGGAAAAGGAATTGAGGGAATTGGGACTTCGAAAGAAGTGTAGTTTTCAAGGGATGTGATTGAGAACCTCCGATCTGCGCTGGTAGGGAACAAGGAAAAGGGAGACCGGCCGCGACTCTGAAAAGGGCGCGGCCGAGTCTGTTTTTGGAGAGGTTGAATTGGGCAAGACTCTGCGCTGGGGTCGTATACTCCCCCTCCCAATGCGCAATCCAACACCAACTCTTTATAAGGCCTTTGTGTCTGCAACACTTCCGTGCTTGCTTGCGCTTGCCCTTTCGCTGCTGGTAACGCCAGCGTCAACCTCTGCGGCAACTACAACTCCACCTACATCCGAACAGCTCGATGAAATGTTCTTGGCTGGACCAACAGCGATTGGTTCGATTGGCATGCGAACGGTCTGGCAAACCAAGGTCAATCTGCGTGGAAATGA
>JBEELA010000324.1:0-2949 GCA_041168365.1 Planctomycetota bacterium | reverse complement strand
AAACGGAAAGTCGTACTTTAGGATTCTTGAAATATTTTCCAAGTTGGGTATAAACCGATTCCCAAGGTCGCACGTGTGGAGCCGCTTGCAGTCCCTCGAGTGTGATCATGTCAAAGATGCTGCGGACACGACTCTTCAGCACTGGCGTCAATCGTTCCAGTTTCACTCGGTTGTCGTCCATGAAGCGGCGAAACGCGGGGCCGTCTTCAGGTTCGATTGCTGAAATGCGCCGAACCATCTCGTCAACATTCTGAGTTGTTTCGATGACTTTCGGCGGTCCGTTTTTATCGCCAATAATCAATCGGTACATTGGATCGAGCCGTTGAAGTTCGACGAAGTCTGACAAACGAAACCCGCATGCGCTGAAAATCTCTTCAAGAACATAGGGCATTAAGAAGAAGGTTGGTCCGCAATCAAACGAATAGTCGCCCTTTGAGATGCGTCGGGTTCGGCCGCCAACAATCGGTTGGGCTTCATAGACCCGAACAGACATTCCTGCCGCGGCTAACTGCATCGCAGCGGCAAGTCCGCCAGGCCCAGCACCGATGATCGCCACTGATTGGTCAGAAGAGGGAAGAATTGAATGGTTGGAGTTGTGAATCATTATTGTCCCTATGCTCAATGGTCTCATTCCAACTGTAGGCTCAATTCATGAATCCAGACACGATCGAAATTTCAAGTCAGTCTTCACAACAAGAACGTGGAAGAGCATTTTATTGTGATTCGACGAAAAGTTCTTGGCCTGTGGCAGAACGGCTGCAGTGGCTCGAAGGATTTGGTACCAGAATTGACCAACACGCAGATGAGTTGATCAAAATGATTCACGCCGAAACAGGCAAGAGTTCGTGGGAGTCCTTTGCCAGCGAGATTCTCCCGCTGCGAGCGAGCATTCATTGGCACTTGAGCAATGTGCGAAGAATTCTTGCGTCGCGTCGACTTTCGGGTCGGCCTTGGTGGATGCTCGGTCAGCGGCATCAAGTTCTCCGTCTACCAGCAGGTCGGGTGGCGATCATTGCAACTTGGAATTATCCCGTGCAATTGCTTGGCATCCAACTTGTGCAATCGATCGTTGCGGGCAATGTCACTGTCGTCAAACCTTCAGAAAATTCGCCACGCTCGCAAGGTCTCCTTCTTCGGCTCGCCGCGGAGGGGTTGCCCGATGGGATTTTGACACGGACTCCCGCGACCCGTACTGCAGGCGAAGAGTTGCTTGGTTCTGATTCGATTGATTCAACTCTTCCATTTGATCACATCGTCTTCACAGGTTCGACCGAGGTTGGTCGGACGATCGCAAAGCGTGCGGCTGAATCACTGACGCCAACCACTTTGGAGTTATCAGGTTGCGATTCTGCAATCGTCCTCGCGAGTGCTGATGCAAAGTTGTCTGCAAAGAGTCTCTGGCAAGCGGTGGTTCTGAATGCGGGTCAGACGTGTATGGCGCCGCGCCGAATCATCGTCGAAGCGCCAATTTATCGTCAGTTTTTGACACATTTAGCGCCACAGGTTGCAGGCGCAAAATCTATGAGATTGATTTCTCAAACTGCTGCGATGCGAATGGATTCGTGCGTCCGCCAGGCGGTCTCTCTTGGAGGTCATTCGCTCAGCGGAGTTGTGGAATATTCTAATCAAGCGAATGTGCGACCGACCGCAATCTTCGATTGCTCTATAACCAGTGAGTTGGCGATGGGAAATCATTTTTCTCCCGCAGTTGCTGTCATACGCGCTGACGATGCGGCGCATGCGCTTGCGATTCATAAAACATTTCGTAAGCATCTCAGCGTGTCGGTTTTTGTAGGTTCGCAGCAAGCTCGATCGCTTGCTGCGAATGCTGTCTTCATCGAACAACTTCGCGCAGGCTTCGTGACTTTCAATGACGCGTTGATTCCCACTGCGCACCCGAGCACATCGATCCGCGGGACCGGCGAAAGCGGGTGGGGCGCAACGCGCGGCGAAGCGGGATTGCTAGAATTGACTCGCAGCGTGACTGTATCCAACACCAGTCGTTGGATCCGAATGCCCACCGGTGAACCAGATATCAAGTCGCAGCGCATCTTGAGAGCTATTCTTGGAGGACTCCAAAGGAATCGACCAACATGATAAATTTCTCTTCTCAAACCAACCATCCGACTGCTCTTGTTATTGGTGCAGGACTTGCAGGGCTTGCATCAGCTGTCGAATTGACAACCCACGGATTCGCAGTCACGGTGATCGAAAAGAACCCGCATCTCGGGGGAAAAATGAATGTTTTGGAAGAGGCGGGATTTCGGTTCGACATGGGACCGACCATCCTGACACTTCCGCAAGTTGTTCGAGGAATCATCATTCGAAGTGGTCGTGCAGTGACCGATTATCTGGATTTGGTGCGACTTGATCCACAGTGGCGCTGTTTCTTTGATGATGGAACGGTCATCGATCTTCGTGATGGCGTCGATGCAATGGCGACGGCAATGGATTTGCAATTTCCAGGTCAAGGCGTTGGTAAGGGATGGAGAGAATTTCTTTCTTACAGCAGGCGCATGTTTGGGTTGAGTGAAAAAGTTTTCTTCTATAAGGATCTTGAAGGGGTGATGGATCTCATGCGTCGGTCTCCGACAAGCGAGCCTGGACTCCTAAAGGATGTGCTTGGAATGCGGATGTATGCCACCGTTGGCGGGACAGTCCATAAACATGTCGCAGAGCCACATTTGGCTCAGTTGTGTGAACACTTTCTGCAATACGTTGGCTCGAGTCCATTTCTCTCGCCAGCGATCTTGTCGTTGATCGCCGCAGCACAGGTCGATCACGGTTGTTGGTATTCCATGGGCGGAACGCGCTCGGTTGCGCGCGCGCTTGAACGCATCTTGCGCGAAGAGCACGCAACAATTCTCACGGGGCGTGGTGTGAAGCGAATTCTGCAAGATGGTGGTCGCGCAACAGGAGTCGAACTTGAAGATGGTTCAACACTCGCCG
>JBEELA010000323.1:0-6351 GCA_041168365.1 Planctomycetota bacterium | reverse complement strand
AATCCCTACTGCGATCGGCAGATTCATTTTCAATATTTTTTCATTCGCAAAGTAATGCTGGTGAAATACTCGTATGGCTTTGTGGTCATGCCTGGCGGATTTGGAACGCTGGATGAGTTGTTCGAAGCGCTCACGCTCGTACAAACGAAGACGATTGACGACTTTCCAATCGTCTTGATGGGACGCGACTACTGGGACGAACTCTTCGACTTTATTGATCGCAGACTCTTGCGCGAAGGAACAATCTCTGCGGCAGATCGTTCGCTGTACAGAATCACCGATAATCCCATCGAAGCGGCGGATTACATCAGCGAAACTGCGCGCCGAAGATTCGGACTGAAGTATGGCGAAAAAGTTCGTCGCCGCTGGTGGTTGTTCGAATAAGCGGATCTTCGTCGCACCGTCAGGAGTGCGAAGAGGATTTCTTCTTGAGCATTACGATCACGCCAGCAATAAAAGTTGCCGCGGAAATGTATAGGTATACGAGCAACCAAGGCGCGCCGCCCCATTTGGCAGTCGTCGGCGCATAGCTGGCAATATTTGCTGTGATTCCCAAATACCCGATGAGATAGACAAGTGGAATAACCCCCAGCATGGCAAGCGCAATCGGCCGCGCATAGCAGCCAATCAAGATCAGTACGACGCCTGTTTCGAAGTTCGAGATGCCAAAGGCACCAAGCAAGCGGAGTTGATCGCTTGCCGTGCTCGTCGAGAGATCGAGGGCGGCGATGTTCTTTGCGGAATAATTCAACACAATCGTGTGCATGAATCCTCGCAGCAAGTCATAACAACCCAAGATGATTGTGACGACTGACACAAAGATGGGGATGGACTTTTCTGCTTTCATTGAAAGCATATTGTCACTCGCCCGATCTGGTGATGCAAGTCAGCCGCCACCCGACTTGGGCTCGAGAACTTCGCGCAAAAACACAGTCCAACTCGTCGCGTTTGGGGTGACAAATTCGCGTGGAGCAGACAAATATTTCGGAGCGCGCTCTCGAAGGTGCGCAAGAAATGCTGGTGGGATCTCGTCGATACCTCCCATCAATTTTTTCCCATATCCCGAATAGACCATCAACCCCGGGCGTTGTCCCATTTTCATCCAAGGCAACCATGGCCCTTCCCGAAACCATGCGAGAAATGTTGGAACGGATGTGAGTCTTGGATCTGAGAGTTCGTCGATGCGGGAATAAAATCCGAAGTGTTCGCTGCCGGTGTATGTCGGTCCCGTGGAGTGCTCTGGAAATTTCTCTTGGGAAATCGGATTGGGGTATGCAAGCGGAACATCGAATCCAAGAATGCAATCACCACCCATCTCAAGCAGAGGGAGCATTCGCGGTTTTCCATCGCGACCCACACTGCCAAAGGATGAATTGACCGGATCATTCTGCACATTGAAAACTGCGACATCTGCTTTGGTGTAAGGATTCTGCCATCGATCCAAAATTTCTCCAGTGCGTGGATCTTTATAGACCGCATACTCCCGCGTCAACATTCGCCAACTTCCATCGGACTGATGGACAAGTCGCGCAATATTGATGCCCTCAAATTCAAAGAGAAGCGCTGGTTTTTCCTGTGGAATCACAGCGAAAATTTGGCCAGACCACCACATCACCGTGTCAGATCCATCTATGTTGCCACGCATCTTCAAGAATGCCGAGAGATTGTCTGCTGGATTCTCGAGATCAATTTTCGACTTGGCCGCTTGTGGATGCATTGCAGGATTCGTTGTGCATGCAGAGAAGAGAAATGCGGCAAACGTGAACAATGTGGTTGAAATAGGTTTCATATTGTTTCCAGGTGGGATGTGCGAATCGGCATCGTAATGTGCGGCCGAGTCTGATGGCGAAGATCATCCAGTGCGACACACGAATCAATGAATCCGTAAACTTGTTTTATGATTTTACTTGTACTTGGCAGCACATCCTTCCTCGGTCCAGCGATCGTGGAAAGTGCCCCACTTGCGCAAACTGCGCGCGATACAGCGCAGTGGATGGAAAAAACTCGCCCCGACTTTGATTTCGGAGTGAAGCCTGGCGCGCCTGGAATCACTCGCGCTCGTGAGGCAGAATTGATTGCGGCTTGGAAGGCGCACACCAAAATATGAAAAACTTGATCACATTTCGCGATGCAACTCTTGCTGATATCGATGCAGTCGTCGCATTGATCGAAAGCGCGTTCCGCGGCGAAGTCAGTCGCGCTGGATGGACAACCGAAGCTGACATTTTGGATGGACAACGAACCGATATCGCTGAAATGACCCAGATCATCAGCGGAATTCGATCACGCGTTCGGCTTGCGTTTCAAAGCGAAATACTCGTTGGTTGTGTGCGCATCGAACAAGAAGAGAGTGCGGGATACATCGGAATGGTTTCGGTCAGCCCCACAATGCAAAGTGCTGGCATTGGCCGACAAGTGCTTGCAGAAGCGGAGCGAGTCATTCGTGACGAACTGCGATTGACGCGCGCGCGAATGACGGTCATCGGCCAACGCGACACGCTGATCGCGTGGTACGAACGGCGTGGGTATTCGGTGTCAGGCAAGCGACAACCGTTTCCATATGGCCAACTGAGAGCCGGACTTCCAAAGCGCGCCGACCTTTACTTTGAGGTGCTCGAGAAATCGCTCGAACGCTCTCTCTGATTCACAGAACTCAATTCAATTTTCTGGCTCGTCCTCTTCGTCGGAAGCATTTGTGTTCTCTTGCTTCACAACAACCACAATTGCATTCGCTGGGGCGTAAAATTTTGCAACATCGATTGTCGTGCGAGACAGACTCACCGATACTGCGCGGACACCAACGCACACGCATCATCATCGAATCGGTCGTCACGACGCATCTGACTGAAGAGCGCGAGTAATTCAGATTCAGTGAGATGCTGCTTCTCAACGCCCGACACATCTAAATAGACTTTGCCACGATGCATCGCGATCAACCGATCTCCCAGCGTCGCTGCTTGCTGCATGGAATGCGTGACCATCACGGTCGTTGCGCTTGAGTGCGCCACAAGCCGCGTCGTGAGTGAAATCACCAACTCTGCACTTCTGGGATCAAGCGCGGCAGTGTGTTCATCGAGAAGCAACACCTTTGGACTCGTCAGCGTCGCCATCAAAAGTGTTATTGATTGTCGCTGACCTCCAGAAAGCAATCCGATCGGATCATCAAGTCGATTTTCTAATCCAAGACCAATCTGCGCCAAGAGATCCTTCCATTCACCACGACGCGCGCCACGCAACAATGGCGCGAGCGTGCGCCACTTGCCGCGCTTTGATGCGAGCGCCAAGTTTTCCGCAACCGTCAATCCTGGTGCGGTCCCTGCGAAGGGATCCTGAAAGACGCGGCCAATCAGATGCGCACGTCGATGCTCTGGCCAACGGGTGATATTGGTGTCATCAACCGTGATCGATCCACGGTCGAGATCGAATGCGCCTGATATTGCTCCCTGCAACGTGCTCTTTCCAGAGCCGTTCGTTCCAATCACCACAGTGAATGATCCAGGCGCAAGTTGGATAGTGACATTCGCAAGCGCGCGAACTTCATTTGCCGTGCCGGGATTAAATGTTTTGCAGACGGAATCAAGCCGGAGCATGCTTGCCTCGCTTCCTTCCGATGCTCTTCAGCCAAGTTGGTCCGACAATTGCTGCGAGCACGACGACTGCCGTGACTAACTTCAAATCATTTGCATCGAGCCCCATGCGAATAGCGATTGCCACCAAGAGGCGGAAGAGCACCGCCCCCATCACCGCGCCGATGACTGCTAATGCGATCGATCGAACGGGACCAATCAAACTCTGCCCTAAAATCACGCTCGCTAATCCAAGAACGATGACACCAATTCCCATCTGCGCATCGGCGAAAGACTGCATCTGCGCAAAGAGCGAACCAGAGAGTGCGACCAATGCATTTGAAAGCGCCAAGCCAAGAATCGTCATGCGATCAGTGCTCGTGCCAAGCGCTCGAAGCATGCGAGCGTTGTCGCCAGTCGCTCGCATCGCAGCGCCAAGTTCAGTTTTCAGAAAGAGCACTAAAAGTATTCCAGCCACGCCCACAACAATTGTTGTTGCGAGCAGAAGACCGAGATCGCTCGATGGAACACTCCGACCAAGAATCGATGTCTCTTGACCGAGCCATGCAGTAGCACCCTGCTCGAAGGGAGTGAAGATCGTGTTCGCTTGAATCGGCACATTGCTTGCGCCCATGATGCGCAAGTTCACAGAATAAAGCGCTGTCATCACCAAAATTCCAGAGAGCAGCGCATTCACCTTGAAGTGCACATGAATAGCGCCAGTGATTGCACCCGCAAGTGCACCACCCGCCATGCCCACGATTGTTGCCGTGACTGGATCGACGCCATCACGCAAGAGACGCGCGGTGATCGCAGCGCCAAGTGGAAACGAACCATCCGCGGTGATGTCTGGCAACTGATAGACGCGGAACGATAAATAGATTCCAAGCGCAAGTACGCCGAAAACCAAACCGATCGCAAGCGTTGCAATAAGCAGACTCATGACGAGCCTCCCAGTGCGATCGCCCAGATCGACCCGCGCAGAAATGCGGTCTCAGTGCCTTCGGCGTTGCGCAATGCGTGCATCACTGCGCGGAGTGGTTGTTCAGCGAGTAACTGTCCTGCGGCTGATGGATCCTGCGTCGAACGTGGGACGGGTCGGTACGAAGTGACCGCGACATGCGCATGAAGAAAGAGATCATCTGATGGTGCGACTTCATCGCGCATTAAAACCAATTCACTCGAGACCTCAGCAGGAAGTATTGCACGCGATGCTGTATCGGCAGCGAACACGACTGCAACCATTGAATCGCTGCGGTGCATTGGGTCCCCTGCGAATCGCAGCGACGCACGAAGTTCCGTTGGCGTCATTCCTGAAGGTTGCGTGCTCCATTCGTCTGGCGAAATTCGCGCCCAAGCACCGAACGCTCCAGCACATTCACCGACTGCAATGAATGCCACTGCGCCGCCAGAAACTTTCACCAACTGTCTTGCGAGCGACGAAAGTGAGATGGACTCGTTTCCGTCCCACTCGAAAAATCCGCGCATCGAAAAGGGCGCATCGACCACAAGCGTGTTGCGCGCAATGCACGACACGGCTCCAGCATCGCTTGATGCAAGACAATCTGGACGTGGCGCACCCGCTGGAGCGACCGACACGGTTCCTCCAGCAATTAGTCCCTCGCCGAAGAGTCCATGCGCAGAAGCTTCGTCGCCGGCAAGTGCCATGTGTCCAATCGCTAACGTCGACGGAGTCGCGCGAATTATTCCAGTGCGAATAAATGTGGGACGCGCAACACCTCGCACTGGTTCTCGTGTCAACGATCCAGTCCAAGTGCAATTTGTACTGAAGTCGATCGCACTTGTGACAACAGCAGTTGAGTTGGTTGCTGGTGTGACTCCAAGCAGTACATCAAGCCTTGAAATCCGAAACATTTCACGGACCGGGGCGCTTGCCGCAGTCACGACCATTGCACCCTTCACCGCACGCAAACGAGCGAGCGCCTTCAGAAGCACACCAATTCCCACAGACGAAATGAAGTCGACGTTTGCAAGGTCAAGCTCGATTCTCGAACGGCCAGAACGAATCGCTTCTTCGAGCGCCGCCGCAACCATTGGAGACCATGAAGCATCCAACCGACCATTCATCACAATGAGCGCCGCATCGGCCGTCAGACTCGAAGCGATCTTCATTTCGCACTCCCAGTCGACTCGGTGACGATTCGTGCGCCATCCATCATCGGCTTGGGAAGAGTAATGCCGTACCGAGCCATACGAATTGGATTGATGAGGAGCGTCGTCTCCTTTGGATCGGTGAATGGGATGCTCGCTGGCGACTGACCATGAAGCACTTTGTCAACGAGTCGTGCGCATTCACGACCGACGTCTTCAAAATCGCGCGAAACAGAAATCGTCGCGCCAGCTCTCATCGCTCCTGGCGAAAACGCGAAGACTGGAATGTCCGCACGATCGGCACTCTTGACAATCGCTGCGAAACCCGTGCTCGATGAATTATCTGAGATCTGCAAGATCGCCTGAATTCCCTGCGTTGCGAGTCCTTCTGCCGCTTCGGGAAGTTCCGTCGGTCGATCAGCGGCGACAGATATCAACTCGATTCCTGCAGCGTTGAGTACGTGCTGCCATTCATTGCGGTGATAGACGCTATTCACTTCACTTGGAGCGAAGACCGTTCCCACCCTTTTCAGATTCGGTATCGCTGCCTTTGCCACTTCGAGCATGCGTGCCCAATCGCAAGTGATCTGCGCACCCGTGACATTTGGCAAGTGATCATCATTCGACTTTCCCGCTCCAGCTGCGACGCCGGATGCAATCAATGAAAAAACAA
>JBEELA010000322.1:0-3719 GCA_041168365.1 Planctomycetota bacterium | reverse complement strand
CAACCTGATGGACCAGGACCCATCCGGAAAATTTGTTAAGTCAATCATCAATGACCCTCGCGCGAATGAAACACGCTTCGGTCTGCCCGCGTTGAACGATCAATTGATCGGTGTCGATACGAATCGAGTCGGAGGACCAGGCGTTGGAAATGACTATCTCGCCTGGAACAATGTGGTCGCCAAATTGACTACCACGGCGCTCAACGAGGCTCTTTGGACTCCAGCAAAGTCCGCATATCCAAACTTGAAGGGCAGTAATTATGAAGGCTTCAAGATGTCTGCGACAGATGCTGCCCCAGACTGGTACGGACATGCTCAGCCGCATGACAATATCTTCGGCTCAAGCAATAGTCCGATCTGCTACGGCGTTCTCATCCATGCTGCGACGGCTTGGGGAATCAATCCGGCCGATCCGACACGCCTCGTTCTTGGCGGTTCTGCGAAATTGGCGCGTGGACCATGGTCAAGTCTGTTGATGGACGTCCAAACGATTCGATCTGTTCGACGAACTGGACAGACCGAATTGTGTCCATGGATCTCAACACCGGTGTATGTAGGCGGTGAGCCTGGCCAGCAATTGGCCGCGCCACTTTGTGGGTATCCCACCGCGCCTCAGTACCACGATGAAATGATCAGACATTTGGCCCTTGCTGGTTCGAAGACCTTCCTTGTCTGGAACTCACCATCCTCTCCAATCACAACTGTGTATCAAACAGTAGCACCAGCGCTGCGAATTGAGCATGCAAACAGACTCAATGAATTGTTGAGAGAACTCAACACCAAGTTGGGTGGATTTGTAGAAAACCCACTGGCAATCAATCGGATTGCATTCAATTCAAACATTCTTGTCAGTGGCGCTCAAACTTCATCGGGCCGTTACTTATGGCGAGTATCCGTCAAGCCTGGTGTGACCGCCCTCTCGCTTCGTGGAACATCAACTGTCCTTGCAATCCCCGCAGGCGAAGCAGGAGTTTGGTTTGAGTCTTCGACCGCCGAAGTGCCTGTCTTTGATTCTGTGAGTCAATAAACAATCAATTCTGGGTGACTCTGGTCTGGGTGGATTGGGGGTTCGCGGGGGTCAATAAATGCTCAAATGCAGACGATGCGCATGTGCATCGTCAAAAATTAATGCCGCCAACAGCGCATAGGCGATACCAAACTCTCACAAAATTCTGGGGATTGTCACGCACCTTTATATATCAGGAAAACTATGAAAAGACTCTTACCTATCGTCATACTCTCGCTCACAACGGCCGCATACGGTGGAACCGTTGCGATCACCACCGTCACTGCAACTAAAAAAGTAGTAACGCAAGTCAACACTGCCACGGCACAAGCCGAAACGACAATCGTGTTGAAGAAAAGCGGGACCACTTGGATTCAAGATGCACCTGCGACTATCGAAGCGCGTGAGCAGTTGGTTCAAGCACCTCCAGTTCCAGCAGTGGCTTTGGTCGACTGCAACGGAAACGGGATCAGCGATTCAGTGGACATTTCCAACGGCGCAGCTGATGCGGACAGCGACAGCAAATTAGATTCCTGCGAAGTCCGTTATGGCGATCTCAACCTGAACGGTGTCATCGATCAGCAGGATGTTTATATTTTGCTCGGTTGGTGGGACATTCCAAATCCACTCGCCGGAGATCTCAACGGCGACACGCATACAAATGCTGAAGACCTTGGATTGCTGTTGGCTCGCTGGGGACTCGTCCCTTAAAGCGCAGAATTGCATTCCCCCACAAACGATCTCGCACCAAGCCCCTCACTTTGAGGGGCTTTTTTACGACATCGCATGTCGCTCACAAACCCATTGCACGGGCAAGCAATATGCCAATGAAAAGGCTGAAAGCGGCGACAAGGACTTGCTGAATTTTATTTGGACCCTGAACTTGTTTCATATCAATAAGAAGGTCGTATTGAGAACGAAGAATTGCAAGTGAAACCATAATTTTTTTAAGTTTTCTAATACAGCACGTTTCACTTTCTTTGGGAGAATGGCGTTATGACCAACCAACATTCGCCCGCCACCCTTGCTCTGATGATCCGCGGATCCGCCCCACTTCTCTTGCGCTTCCTGCGAGGATTTGACGAGTCCAATCGAACATTGCAGCGACCTGGGATGCCGAATCATCCGATTTGGATTCTCGGCCACACTGCATTCACGATGGCACGATTTGGACATTTGGCCGGGGGTCCTGTCCCGAACGAGAAAGACTTTGCGCCAGAGGATGGTTCGGATGGTGCGCAAAATTCTGCCATCAGATTTCGAGCCGACGATGTGATGAAAGATTCCACGCCCGTAGGTGATCCAGACTTTTATCCATCGCTCGCACGCGGCCAAGAAATTTTTTCGCGCGCAATTGAAGAACTTGCTTGCGTTCTTGAATCGCTTCCAACAGAGCGATTGAAAGAAACCGTTTTGTGGAATGGCGACCCCTTGCGAATCGATGCTCTTGCCATTCGATTGTGCTTTCACAATGGATTACATGCAGGTCAATTGACGGACTTGCGCCGAAGTGCTGGATTTGATCGTGTTTTGCCAACTTCTCCAGTCGCCGCGAAGCAATCTCGCCCGTCGTAAACCCCACTCAATCGACTGCTATCTTAAAGCTCTTAATGGCAAGACTGCACGAACACCAAGGCAAAGCAATCCTAGCAGCAAACGGATTCAGCATTCCTCGTGGACGTGCCGTGACAACTTCAGAACAAGCCGCAGTTGCCGCAAATGAATTGCTCACCGATGGCGGCGAAGTCGTGATCAAGATTCAGGCGTGGATGACGGGCCGAGCGGCAATCGGCGGCGTGGCATTCGCGCGAACGCCGGATCAAGCGAGCTCACACGCAGCGCGCATGCTTGCGATGAAAGTTGGACAATTTCCAGTCGAAGCTGTGTTGGTCGAAGAAAAAATTTCGATCGCACGCGAGTTCTTCCTCTCGCTCGCGATCGATGACGCAGCACGTGCACCAGTCATCATCTTCGCTGATGGTGGCGGAAGTGGAATTGAAGAACGCGCGACATCGACACGCAAAATCACCTGCGATGTGATCAAAGGACCAGACGCTACTGCCGTGCGTTCTGCGGCTTCGAGTTGTGGACTTTCCACGGCACAATCCCAAGGGTTGTGCGAATCGATACACAAACTCTTCGCCGCAGCGCGATCTGTAGAAGCGCGATCTTTAGAAATCAATCCGCTGGTGCTGACAACCAACGGAAATTTTGTCGCAGCGGATTGTCGAATCACCATCGATGATTACGCCGTCGCGCGGCATCCAGAACTGGGCATCGAAATCGCTCGCGAATTCGATCATCCCCCAACCGCGCTCGAACGCGTTGCGTATGCCGCAGAACAAAGTGATCACCGCGGAACATTTTATTTCGCCCAGTTGGCAACAGCTGCAAGCAAAGACACGAACGGTCTCGTCGGATTCCACGGCGCCGGCGGCGGTGGATCGATGATGTCGATGGATGCGATTGTCAACGCAGGTTTCACCATCGCCAACTTCACAGATACAAGCGGAAATCCATCTGCATCAAAGGTCTATCGCGCAAGTCGAATCATTCTTGCACAGCCTGATCTCGTCGGCTATTTCGGATCTGGTTCCGGCGTCGCGAGTCAAGAACAATATTGGTCTGCGTATGGACTCGCCAAAGCATTCTGGGAACTTGATCTTGATATTCCCGCAGTCGTTCGACTTGGTGGCAACACCGAAGATCGCGC
>JBEELA010000321.1:0-3006 GCA_041168365.1 Planctomycetota bacterium | reverse complement strand
TTGTTGCTGTGATGGAAAATGGTCCTGGATACATGGCCGGAATCGAAGATTTTGATCTTGTAACAGCGGTCGATGGAAACACGCCAGCAACACCAGAAGCCATTCGCGATCGACTGAAATTAATGACCCCCGGGGATTCCATTGTGCTGACAATTCGTCGCGGAAAAATCATCAAGGATTATTCGCTTGTAACAAAGGCATGGAAGCATGTTCCCCTTCCCGCTGAGCTTCAAACACCACCAATCACTCGCAAGTCGTCGCCAATCTTGCAGGGAACGCCAAACATGCCATCGAATACAAATTCAAATGGCAGGCCTGCGGCCGCTCCCCAGCAGACCGTAGCGCCGAATTCGTAAAACTTAAATAGTTTCAACAATCGAATACTGATCGAGATTCAAGACTGTGGTCTCGCCATCATCGAGACGCATCTCAAGTCGATCAAGCCATAAGCGATCATCTTTACTGTGCGCGAACCAAGAACCTGTTGTGGCTTGACGCCATCTCGCTACCGTCCCCTGAATGGTGGTTGTCCACGCGCCATCTGGTGTCGGCATTTGTTGGGTCACTTTGACTCGCGTACCTGGCTCGATTGGAACACTCTTGAACATGCGTAGAAGTATAGGGGCATGTCCCCAAGAGATCGATGTTTCGGTTTAAAGTGGCTCTGGACCAACGACCGCAAGCGCACATTCGTCGATCCGTTGGGGAGCAAGCGCTTGCGCAGCGTGATCATTTACATGTTGAAGCGTCAGTCGATCAACGGTGGCAACAACCTCGGCAAGTGTCCGCACATGACCGCGTCGAAAGATATCGCCAGCGAGAGCTGCCGCGCGCGCCATCGTGCTTTCGCCGCCCATCACAATTCCACTCTTCAATCCAATGATTGCGCGTGTGAATTCGCCCTCGGTCACCCCTTGCGCCATTCGTCCCAACTCTGTGCGAATGCACGCCAATGTCTCGCTTGCACGTTCAGGAGTGCTGCCAGCATAAATAGTTGAAAGCCCACGGTCGCGCCCGCATCCATAATTCATCCCGACTGAATAGCAAAGTCCGCGCTTTTCGCGCACTTCGGAAAAGAGACGATTCGACATTCCGCCACCGCCCAAAACTCGAACCATCAAGCGATGTGAAAGGCTGGCATCATCCGCCTCGCGCGGACTTGGCAGCGCCAAACACATATGAGTTTGCGACGAGACTTGTTTTTCATAGATCGAACCGCGTGAAGCAGATGTGGTCTCTTTCGGTTCAACCGATACTCCGCGCCATCCCTCGAGCAACCTCTCCATCAAATCTCGAATCTTCGTTGGATCAATTGCTCCAGCAATTCCCATGATGCTGCCGGTTGGTCGACATCGTCTCTTCCATGATGCGTGAAGGCTCTCTGGCGTGAGCGCATTCAGACCTTCGACCGAACCGTATCCATGTTGATTGAATGGAGCAGGAATTGCAATCTCGTTGATCTTGATGCTGACAAAATGTTGTGGATCATCCGTGAGCGACCCGAGTGATTGCAGGGCGAGTTCTCGACTCGCTTCAAGCGCATCTGCTTCGATACGTGGTCGCAAATACATATCGCAAAGCAATTGAAGAGTCTCTTCAGTCTGTGCGGCCATACAAGTCGCAGAGACCGTTATGGCATATCCCGAACTCGAAGTTGCTCGTTGAACACCCAATCGATCTAGCGCATCGCTGAATTCTCGACTCGTGCGGTCACCAGCGCCTCGCAGAATGATTTCAGAAAGAACGTTTGATTCACCTGCTCCAAGATCTCCTGTTGGATCGCCGGCCGAACCCACGGGTACGGTCCATACGATGGTGGCGGTTGTTGCGCCTTCGATTGGCTCAATCGCCAACTTCATTCCGCCTGCAACTGTAAAAACTTCGATGTTCTGCTTTTTCACTGTTTTGCCTTCATAAACTGAGAAAACCAATCATCCAAACCGTACATTCCTGGAGGCTGTTTCGCGATCCAACTCGCAAGTCGAATTGCTCCAAGAGCAAAGAGAGCACGATCTTCTGCATGATGTCGCAGTGTCAGGACTTCGCCCGGTCCAGCAAACACAACTTCATGATCACCGATCACATCACCTTCACGAATCGACTTTATCTCATTCACTGGGAATGGTGTGCCTTGACCCTTTGCAACAGAATCCGCCAACGCGAGCGCGGTTCCAGATGGTTGATCACGCTTTTGAGTGTGGTGTAATTCTAAAATCGAAATATGGAAGTCTGCAGACAAGAATCGCGCTGCTTCACTGACAAGGTGGCGCATGACCGCGACGCCAATAGATGTATTGGGGGCAATCAAAACTGGAATTTGAGCCGAAGATGATCGCAAGACTTCACGGGTGGAGGCCGTGATCCCAGTTGTGCCAATCAAGAGAGGACATCGAGCACGCAATGCCAAATTGATAGCAATCTGAGTCCCTGCATCACTCGAAAAGTCGATCACGACATCGAAGTTGGATGTAGTGGCATCAAGTGTGGCATCAAGTGGTGCATTCAGACTGTTTCGAGCGGTCACAATTGCTGTTCCATTTGACTCGAGACACGCCCGATCGATGCGTTGTCCCATGCGCCCAGATGCCCCATTAAGACAGACTCGCAGAGGGATGATTTGACAGGTCAAATTTGATTTTGCAAGCATCATGTCAAGTTCTGTTCTTAGTTTGTCGATAACATAACTGACTGTTACTGAGTGGGCGTCTTAGTTACGCTGACGTTCACTCTCTCCGACGCACAAGCGTAACTAAAGGAAGCCCACCATGGCAAAGAAGAAAGCTGCTAAGAAGGCTGCGAAGAAGGCTAAGAAGAGCCGGTAATTCGTAGTGACTGAATGATTTGTACCGAAAGCCGGCATCACGCCGGCTTTCGGTGCGTTAAGGACCAAATTTTTCCGCTATTTGATAGTATTTTTCGACTATGCCACACATCATTGCTGAACCTTGTATCGGAACAAAAGATTCTTCGTGTATCGAAGTGTGTCCCGTTGATTGCATTCATCCA
>JBEELA010000320.1:0-4492 GCA_041168365.1 Planctomycetota bacterium | reverse complement strand
ATCTTGGCAACAAGTGCTTGCGATTCGCAAACAAATTCGCGACTCCTCGAAGATTCCGCAGGGCGCAAATGATGCAGTAGACGCATCAAAAACCCAGTCAAATTCCAATGGAAATGACGCGATCGCGCGGCGTTCCCTGCAATCTTGGCTTGCGCAATTCGGTGGTGGTCGATATCGCATTGAAGAAAAACCATCGCTCAATCTCATCTTGGCGTACTCCGTCGAGCCCGAAGGATTTCGTCGAACGATGATCACGATCGAAAAATTGTCGGCAACACTTTCGAAGATTCTCTTCGGCGAAATCCAAGCCCAGAGCGTCTTGTTGGTGATCGCGACACCTGAAGATGCGACCAAGTTTCTTGGTGATCCACAGAACGGCGGTCTGTATGTTCACGAAGATCGACGATTGGTTGCACGAGATACTGGCGCGTCACTACGTCACGAATACACACATGTCAGACACTACGGTCAGATGCAACGCTTGCAACAATTGCATCCTGTGTGGATTCAAGAGGGACTTGCGACGCTCTTCGAAGATTGGAAGCTGGGTCCAAGCGGCGAACTGGTCATCCTCCCAAATCTGCGAACAAACGACGCGTTCGATCGCGTTGAACAACGCGACACAACGCCATGGGTGGACTTCTTCCAACTTGACTCCAAAGCGTTTACGGCTCAGGCAAGGTGGAATTACGCCCAAGCACGATCCATGATGATGTACATCGCATCGCAAGGCAAATTGAGCAGTTGGTATCAGATTTATGTCGCCAGTTGGGGCGAGGATTCGACTGGTCGACGTGCTCTAGAAGCCTCATTTGGCTTGCCAATTGGGAAAATCGAAGCGCAGTGGAAAGCATGGGTTCATGATGGTGGGCGGCAGGATTCGACAATCGATCCTGGCGACGGGGTCATGGGTACGACGATTTCCAATCTGCCTGATGGGGTGCGAATCGACGACGTACAACCCGGCGGCGCTGCTGCGAAAGCTGGAATTCGCATCGGTGATGTGATCACAGAAATCGCTGGGGTCGAAATCCGCTCTGTTGGCGACTATTTACTTGCAATGTCAGATCGACGATCTGGAGAAAATCTGAAAGTTCGCTTTCGCAGAGGCAATTTGTATTCGATAGTTGATGTGTACCTGGCATCAGGAATTGGCACCCCCCCGTGAATACGAACCCAAGCAAATCTCTAATTGAAAGTCAATTGACAAGCCTTTGTGCCATGTCAAACGATTTTTCGTTCGTGCATCTGCATGCGATTTGTTCAACGGGGATGGCATTTCCAGTGATGGTCGTGCGTGATCTCGCCGCCTCAAGCGCCGAATTTGGGCGCAAGTCGGTTCGGTCCTTGCGGCAGCGGTTGCCGATGCATGGCCGATTGTCCGCCAGAATGGGAGGATAGAAACGTGCTCATCACAATTTGCGCTAGACACATGGAATTGACCGAAGCTTTGACCAAATACATCAAGTCGAAGGTCGGCAAACTTCCTCGCTTTTTCAACGGGCTGCAACAACTTGCAGTCACAATCGAACGTGCACCCATTGGATACCACGTCGAAATTCGATCTGATGTCCAGAAACATGAGGACTTCGTTTGCAACTATCGACACCGCGACCTCTACGCATGCGTGGATCTCGCAGTCGATCGCGGAGCGCGGCAATTGTCGAGTTACAAAGATCGAATTCGACATCATCATCGATCCTGAACGCCCCACTTCTAAATCGGTATGATCGCTTGCGATGAAGCTCCGAGACATCGTCGTAACCAATGCAATTGTCCCTTCACTTGTGAACACGAAGCGAGATCTTGCTATCGGTGAGTTACTTGATGCGCTTATTGCAAGTGGAGTTGTGTCAGCAGACTCACGCGCATCACTCCTGAAGGAAACTTTAGCACGCGAGCGCAAGGGTTCTACTGGATTTGGACATGGAGTTGCGGTTCCGCATGCAAAGACAACTTTGGTTTCAAAGCCTCATGCTGCGATTGGAGTCTCCGCCTCCGGCGTCGATTTCAACTCGCTCGATCGTCAGCCAGTTCATGCGATTGTTTTCATGCTGAGTCCACTGAGCGATCCAGAATCTCATCTCAATGCAATGGAAACTGTCTTTGGTGCCTTAAGCCAAGAGGTTTTCCGTCGCTTCTTGCGCCAGGCGCGCAACGCGGATGATGTCACACTTCTACTCGACGAAACTGACTTCGCCGCACCTTCTGGCAGCTGAGGCTCCATCCCGTGGTCAACGGAGAATCAACGATCATCAATCAACTGGGGCTTCATGCACGGCCAGCAATGAGTTTTGTGCAATTGGCGAATGGATTTTCATCGATCGTACGCGTTCGCCGCGCAGATTCTGTGGAGTGGGTTGACGGCAAAAGTATTATGCAGATGCTGCTGCTTGCGGCAACTATGGGGACAGTTCTTGAAATTTCTTGTGATGGTTCTGACGAAACGCTGGCACTTGCCGAGATTCGAAAACTCATCCATCAGAAGTTTGACGAAGAGTGATCTGAAGATGCGTGCGGTTTAATCGGAGACTGATCTCGCACACTTCGCGCCAATTCCCACACGGACTCTAAGACAGGACGAACTCCTTCGCCACTGGCACCACTGGCAACAAGCGGACGAACTCCCCTCTCACGCTCAAACCGTGCGACCAGTTCATCAAGAACTTCTTTGCGATCCTCATCTGGGATCAAATCGACCTTGTTCAGGACCACGATCTCTGGTGTGTGCGCAAGTTGCTCGCTGAAATCTGCAAGTTCGCGGCGGATCTTGCGATGGTTTTCCAAAGGATCGCTTCCATCTGGAGGCGCACAATCCAAGACATGCAAGATGACTCGCGTGCGTTCGATGTGTTTGAGGAAGTCATGACCAAGACCAACCCCTTGCGAAGCACCCTCGATCAAACCAGGAAGATCTGCGAGTACGAGTCGGCGTTCATCTGAAAGTTCTGCAATGCCAAGTTGCGGCGCAAGCGTGGTGAACGGATACGCAGCAATTTTGGGCTGAGCGCGCGTTGTTGCTCGAAGGAATGTGCTCTTTCCAGCATTAGGAAGCCCAACGAATCCGACATCTGCGATGAGGCGAAGTTCCATTCGCAATTGTCGTTCGATCGCATCACCACCAGGTGTGAATTCGGTTGGAGTCTGATGCACGGCAGTCTTGAATCGATCATTGCCAATTCCGCCGTGACCACCATGCGCAAGAATCACGGTCTGGTCGGGTGAAGTGATATCGACAAGAAGTTCGTTTGTTTCTGCATCGAAAATTTGCGTTCCAAGCGGAACAGGCAAGATGCAATCGACGCCGGCTTTGCCTGCGCATTTCTTCTTCGAACCAGCCTCGCCTTCCTGTGCAAACCAGTGTGGACGAAAGCCGAATTCGACCAGTGTGTCGATATGAGCATTCGCGGTGACAACGATGTCGCCACCCTTGCCGCCATCACCGCCATCGGGGCCACCCTTTGCATTGCCCTTCAAGCGAAGCATGTGCATGCAACCGTTGCCACCCTTTCCAGAGCGGATCAAGATGATTGCGGTATCAATGAACATGAGTAATAGAGCCCTCTGCGGCTCGACATCAAATCAAGTTGAAGCGAGTCGAAGCAAATCAAAACTTGTTTCTTGCAAATCCTGAACGCAATTAGTCAGCGGTCAATCGCCATACGCGGCGTGGATGGGTCCGCAGGAATGATGTCGACCGAGCGTCCTCGGAAGCGAACCTTTCCTTCGACCAAGGCAGTCAGCGTGTAATCGCGACCTTGATGGACGAGATAGCCAGCCTTCCACTTGGTTCCACATTGACTCACGAGGACAGAACCTGCTTGCGCAAGCTGACCTCCGAAAAGTTTAATACCACGGAACTGCGCGTTCGAGTCGCGGCCGTTTTGAGTTGAACCCTGTCCTTTTTTATGTGCCATAGTTTGGTGCTCCGCTGGTGATCTGATCGAGCCCAATATCATAAAGACAAAGAGCCTAATCAGCAACCCCCTTGCCGACATGATTCCCAGACGATGGGAATCCTTTAGGCGAGCTATTTCAGCGCAGAATCCACACGGTTTGTTCGCAATCAAGCGGCGTCGACCCACGAGCCTGAGGATCCCCAGAAACTCTGTAATCGCGCTTCATAGTCTTGTGCATAGTGATCTCGGTTCCAGCCTCAACTGGATTAGGAACCTTTTTAAACTCGCTCGACATGCCTCGAATGAAGAGATGAAGTTCGGTTGAAAGAAGATTATCCGAACTCCACACAACGAATCCTTCCTTTGCATTCGACTCCCCCTGTCGGATTTCGCCAATGATTTGGAATTGATCTTCTATCAATTTGTTGCCAATCAAAGCTTCGATTCGCTTCACTGTAATTGGAGAGACATCTTTGCCGGATCGACGCAGTCGCCCATGATCCTCGAGAAGCTCCATCTTGGGCGCCCACCAACGATCTTGCCCCGTTCGATTGACAACCTTGTATGTGAAGTACCAATAGTTTTGGTGCGTC
>JBEELA010000319.1:0-4951 GCA_041168365.1 Planctomycetota bacterium | reverse complement strand
GTCGCCGGCAACCTTTATCCAAAACTTCCCGCAAAAATTCCGTTGCATTTCAACTTGTCAGGCGTGCCAGATTCCTATGGACCACCGAATTTCTCGAACTGGTTTCTACTGCCCGTCATCGCGACACTCCTTGCGGTCTTTTTGCTTGGGATCTCCGCACTCATTCCATTTCTACTTCGATTTGCGCCAGAAATTGTCAATATTCCACGCAAACGAGAATTACTCGCGCTCCCTGCCGATGCGCAGCGCCGCGCCATTCAGCCGCTCACAATGATGATGGCGATGATTTCATTCTTCATCACGCTGCTCTTTATACAAATCTTGTGTGCAACTGAACGCATTGCAAATGGAGCGTGGGAAACACTTCCCTCCTGGCCGCTACTCGTGCTGATTCCATCAATCCTGGCGATCGTCGTGTGGGGTCACATCGCCATCCGTCGACGCATTACGCTCGAAACCACCATACAGCTCGTCATCAACCACTCCCCACAGTGACTTGGGACAGTCTTTCCAATCGTGTGAGTAGAAGTATCTTTGCCCCATATGAGACTTACGCCACATTTCGCTGCATTGATCATCTGCATCTCAATTTTCGGATCATCCACGCTCGCTGATTCAATCGACTCAAACCTTGCGCGTGCGCTGGAACTTGCAGGAAACAATCGCACACAAATTGAAATGGCTGCCAAGAACGCTCCAGCCGATCAACAAGCAGCAATGACTTGGCAAATCACCCATATGCCGCATCGCGATCTTCAAACCCTCAGCGCACAATTCCTGCTCGACAACTGCGATGAGGCTTTTCGTGCGTGGCGGTCTGCGCCATGGCACGAGCGTGTCTCGCAAGAAATGTTCTTTGATTGCATTCTTCCATATGCCTGTATCAATGAAACGCGCGATGAATGGAGAAAAACTTTGCGCGAGCGATGCGCGCCGCTGATCGTCAACGCGAAAAACCCAGGCCAAGCCGCAGTGATCATCAATCGCGAACTCTTTCCTCTTGTGAATGTCAAATATTCCACCAAGCGCAAGCAGGCAGATCAGAGCCCTCGCGAATCGATGGAATCTGGTCTTGCATCATGCACGGGACTTGCAATCATTCTGGTTGATGCGTGCAGATCCGTCGGTATTCCAGCACGTTTTGCAGGTATTCCTATGTGGATCGATGGCAGCGGCAACCACTCGTGGACTGAAGTCTGGGATGGAACTTGGCATTTCACTGGAGCCGCGGAAGCCGCTGGTGACGATCTGGACAAAGCGTGGTTCACGGATCGCGCTGCAACGGCCAAGCGAGATGATGCAATGAACGCAATTTATGCAGTGACCTGGACCGAATCTCCGCTGACTTTTCCAGCGGCATGGCGCGATGATGACGATGGAATCGTGCGCGCAATCAATGTCACAGATCGATACACCCAAGCAAACACTCCGATGCCAGCGGGTCAAGCGCGCGTGCGCATTCGCACGACCGAAGATGGCGAACGCCAATCTTTGCCGATCACGATTTCAAGCGCGAAGGGAGAAGTTCTTTTTTCTGGAACGACAAACGACGAGGGCTTTGATGCGAATGATCATCTGACTGCGCAGTTACCACTCGGTGCAAATTGCACGATCACCACACCAAACTCAACGGCTCTGACCTTCACCGTCGACCGCGACGAGCAACTCATCACCATCCCACTCGACGCATCCTCCTCACGAAAAGCCATCAAAGATCTACGCGCATATCTCAGCAAACAGGGCGTGACCGACATCGACAAGCAGTCGTTCGCAAGCACTCCCCTCAGCAAGTCCGATGCGATTGCAGCGTGCGACCTCATATGGAAGAACGAGTCTTCTCGCATCCGCGCCGAGTGCAAAAAAGAACTGGAATCAGGCGTGATCGAAGCAAACGGCGTCAAGATGCCCATTTGGTACAAGGCATACGGCGACAAACCCAAGGACGGGCGCAGTCTTTTCATTTCGATGCACGGTGGAGGTGGTGCTCCCAAGCAAGTCAATGATCAGCAGTGGGAAAATCAGAAGAAACTCTATCAACCCAAGGAAGGAATCTATGTCGCACCGCGCGCGCCAACTGATACATGGAATCTTTGGCACGAAGCTCATATCGATCCCCTTTTCACCAAACTCATCGAAGACATGATCATCGTTGAAGGTGTAAATCCGAACCGTGTTTACATCATGGGTTATAGCGCTGGCGGCGATGGTGTTTATCAGCTTGCCCCACGCATGGCAGATCAACTCGCAGCCGCATCAATGATGGCAGGACATCCAAACGAAACGAAGCCCGATGGCTTGCGCAATGTTCCCTTCGCACTGCATGTGGGAGAAAATGACACGCCCTTTGACCGCAACAAGATCGGCGCGAAGTGGAAGCTCATGCTCGACGAACTCGCCGCGAACGATCCAGGGGGATATCCACATCTGGTCGAAATTCATGCAGGAAAAGGCCACTGGATGAACCGCGAAGATGCGAGTGCAGTGCCGTGGATGGCAACGTTTACGCGCGATATGCGTCCAACAAAGATCATCTGGTTGCAGGACGATGTCACGCACAATCGTTTTTATTGGCTCGCGACCAGCACTCCCAAAGCAGGCGCACGCGTTGTGGCTACGCGCGATGGTCAAACAATTCTGATCGAGGAATCAAATGCGGATTCACTTTCAATTCGCCTTGATGACTCAATGTGCGACCTCGATCAACCGATCACGATCAAGCGAGGCAACGAAATTGTTTGCACGAAAATTATCCCCCGCACCATTGCAACCATTGCCAAGACTCTTCAAGAACGAGGCGATCCGACTGCGACGTTCTCTGCAGAAGTTTCAGTTCCTGCGGGAAATCCTCCCACAAATCCCGCTACGAACTAGTTCCCCCTCCAAGCATCCCACGCTTCAACACCCAGCGCTCGAAGAGCCAAGTCGCAAATGGCGGAACTGCGGCAGCCAAAGCGACCACAGTCACAAAGCCGCTCCACTTCTGTTCATATGCAACCCGAAGCGCCGCAACGATGTAGATCACAAACAGCACACCATGAATCGGGCCCATGACCTGAACTCCGATGGGATTGAGAATGACGACATACTTCAAGAACATTCCTGCAAGAAGCCCAGCCCATGACCACGCTTCTGCGATTGCAGCCAAACGAAATTGACCCCCAGCAGTCGCAAACCAACTTGCATTTTGCTGCGGAGGATTTGGTTCTTTCAATTTTTCCATGTGAATTCTGATCCTAGCCAACAAACGGGGACGAAATCATCATGACCATCAAAGCGTCGATAGACTCCAGTTCTCTATGAATCCCAGTCGCGCACACTCGAATCGATTGCAAGCCCAAACATGATGTTGCTTTGGACTGGATTTATTGCTTTGATTCTCTTGCTCCTGGCGCTGGATCTTGGGATCTTTCACCGTGCAGCGCATGTTGTGACGGTGAAGGAGGCACTTAAATGGTCCGTCGTCTGGGTCACGGTCGGCCTTTCCTTTTCGATTCCAATCTATTTCGCCTACGAAAACCATTGGTTCGACCTCGGCACAACAGTTGATGCGATTGACGACACGGTCAACGATGGACGCGCCGCTGCTGGCAAGTATCTGACTGGATACATCGTCGAGCAATCACTCAGCGTCGACAATCTCTTTGTCATTGCGATGATTTTCTCTGGGTTCGCCGTTCCGGCGATCTATCAACATCGCCTGCTTTTCTGGGGAATTATTGGCGCACTCGCGATGCGCGGAGCGATGATTGGTATTGGCGCTCAACTGGTAAGCAGGTTTCATTGGATCCTCTATCTTTTTGGTGCATTTCTCATCGTCACATCCGTCAAGATGCTGGCGACCAAAAGCGCTCATGCAGTCCCGTCCAATGGCGCCATCATCCGAATCGCCCGCAGGTTCTTCCCTGTGACCGATCGATATCACGGCAACCACTTTCTCGTCCGTGCGGGCAGTGCAAACTCAAAGGAAGGCACTCCAGGAATTGCGGTGCCGTTTGAGGACGCCGCCGTTGCGCGAGCAAAGACTGGCGCGTGGATGCTCACTCCACTCGCAATCGCCTTGCTGACAATCGAAACCACCGACTTAATCTTTGCCGTCGATTCAATCCCCGCGATTTTTGCGATCACGGCCGATCCATTCTTAGTCTTCAGCAGCAACATCTTTGCAATTCTTGGACTGCGATCACTTTTCTTCGTGCTTGCCGGAATGCTTGACAAGTTTCGTTATCTCAAATATTCGCTCGCTGCGATTCTGTTTCTCGTCGGCGCCAAGATGTTCGTCGCTGATTGGGTCAAGTCCATCGTCGGCGACCAATTCAACCTCTATTTGCTGATTGTGATTTTCGCCATTCTGGCGGTCGGGGTCTTGGCTTCCTTTTACGCAGATCGGCGTGAGCACCGCTCAAATCCACGCTAAATGTGGCAAATTGGCGAAAAGCATATGGTTATAGGACTTTTATGCCCCCCATCCCCCAACCATATGCAAAAAGTTCTTTTGCAAAAGTGCAAAATTTTAGTCGCAATAATTTGACAGTACTCGTTTTCGTGACAAATTAACAATATGAGGATTCGGTTAAGGGATTGAGTGTCGGACAATTGTTTCCGACTTTGTTTTAGTTCTTTCCCTACTTTGGAGACTCTCATAATGAAGACTGCAGTTCTTGGCGCATCGCTCGCCGCAATCGTGGGTTCCGTCGCAACTGCTGACGTGACCTTTTCCTTCACAAATCAAACATGGACTGGCTTCAACTTCACCGAAGCCTATCTCGCTGGCAGTCTCTCTGGAACACTAACTGGCGCGACTGTCAATGCGACGCTCAATGCGTCAACCAACTACACATACGCAGACGACTTGTGCGTCTATGTCGCCGGCAGTCCTCTTGCCTTAGGTGGCGCACTGCAGTGCGGTGGGTTCTCAAACTTGAATGCTACTCAGCGTTACAGTTGGGCAAAC
>JBEELA010000318.1:0-5587 GCA_041168365.1 Planctomycetota bacterium | reverse complement strand
TGTGCGATTGCTTGCGCTGCAGTTGCAAGCGCATCAGTAGGCGATAAACCAGAAAGATGCGCTGAAGCTTGCGCCACGATTTCGTCCGTTGTTCCAAGTGATCGTCCTGATCTGCGTTGTTGATCGAGAAGAGTGTGCAGAGGTTCAAGAGCGGAAAGATTGACACGACCAGAAAGTGCGAGTCGCCCATCCATATCAAATGGAATGTTTGCCATCGTTCGTGAAATGTGATCAAGTAATTGATTGCACAAGCAGAGATCGAATCCACGGATGCCATCAATCCATAAGGAGCGTTTGTCGGATGGATTCAAAACTGAATTGCCAGTCGCGCGTGGTTCTGCGGGAAGAATGGTCGCGTTAGAAAACCCACCAAGATTGACGACAGCTCTGCATGACGCTTTCGAGCGAAACATCATCCAGTCCGAGAGTGGTGTGATCGGCGCACCTTGTCCGCCCGCAGCAAGATCCGCAGCACGAAGATTGCTGACAACGGCGCAGCCCAAATCTTGTGCGACAATTGATGCGTCAATCAATTGCAGCGAAAGCGGGGGCTTATGAAAGAGCGTTTGACCGTGCAGCGCTATCAGATCTGGCTTGCCATGGACCTTTGCAAGTTCGCGAAGCGGCGGCAAATGCGCGAGCGCCAAATCTCTTGCAAGTGCAGTGAATGCACCAGCGGTCAGCGGTTCTTGTCTTTGTGCGGCGCGAAGTCGCGCGGTTAATTCGCCCAACTGTGCGCTGGCTTGTCCCAGAAGTGTCGCACGCGCTTTCAATCCGCGACCAGAGATTCGAACTGCAGCAGTATCGATGCCGTCGATACTTGTTCCAGTCATGGCGGCGAAAACCAAACGCGTTTTTGATCGAGGAGACATGTGGGAGCAGTATCGCATTTGCTAGACTTGTGCGCCAATGAGCAAACGAATTCTTGTCACTGGTGGCGCAGGCTTTCTTGGTTCGCATTTGTGCGAGCGATTGGTTGCGCAGGGGAATAAAGTTGTTTGTTTGGACAACCTTTTTACGAGTCAGAAATTGAACATCGAGCACTTGTTGCAGAAGCCGAACTTCGAATTCGTTCTTCATGATGTCACCGAACCATTCAGATTTGAGGTCGATGAGATTTACAACCTTGCATGTCCAGCTGCGCCTGGTCACTATCAATACAACCCGATCAAGACGATGAAGACAAGCGTGCTTGGTTCAATGCATGCGTTGGGGTTGGGCAGGCGAGTGAATGCGCGCGTGCTGCAAGCGTCGACAAGCGAGGTCTATGGCGATCCTGATGTGCACCCACAGGTCGAGAGTTATCGAGGCAATGTGAATCCGATCGGTCCGCGATCGTGCTATGACGAAGGGAAGCGCGCTGCTGAAACGCTGATGTTTGACTACCGCCGCGTGCACAAAATGCGCATCAAAGTGGTGCGAATTTTTAATACATATGGGCCGAGAATGCACCCATTCGATGGGCGCGTTGTTAGTAATTTTATTCGGCAAGCAGTTGCGGGAGAGCCATTGACAATTTATGGCGATGGCAAGCAGAGTCGATCATTCTGTTATGTCGACGATTTGATTGACGGACTTATGAGTGCGATGAATACTCCAGATGATTTCACTGGGCCAGTAAATATTGGTAATCCAGTGGAATTTACAATCCGCCAATTGGCAGAACATGTTGTGCGGTTGGTGGGAGGGGCTGCGAAGATTGAAGTTGCACGTCCTCTTCCGCAGGATGATCCTAAGCAGCGTTGCCCGGATATTTCTCTTGCGCGAAGCGTGCTAAAGTGGGAGCCGAAGGTGCCGTTGGAAGTTGGATTGAAGCGAACGATTGATTGGTTTCGCTCAGTTGATATGTCTCAGTTCAAAGCGCCAACACCAAATTATTGATTCGACTCATGATTCAAGTTATGGATTCAAATTATGGATTCAAACTATGAATTCAAAGTTTTCGCCACTTGCTGCTCGTGGAAAGTTTTTCGCGATTTTCTGCAGGGGTGAAGAATTGTGTCAGTCCACACTTTGCGCAAACGACGACATCGAAGTTTGCCCCGGCAAACCATTTCGTGCCAAGTTGCGGCAAGTAATTTGGCGCATAGCCACCTCCACTGCTTGCTTGAGTTGTAAATAATTCGGAAGATTTGCATCGGTCGCAGGTGCGCGGGAGCTCGTTCGCATCGTTCATAGTGTTCTGACTTTCGATTTTGGAATGGGCGATTCACCGAGATGAATATTTTTTAGATGGTGAAAGCGTACAGGGGAAATTGGGTGTGATTTCTACTTATTATCGGACTGTCTATACAAGAAAAACGGGAGTGAATTGATTTGCTTGCCTGCGGGTGGTTATTGTGTTGGTTGAACGGTATGGCATAAAACAACCCTAAAAAAATACGAACAAACCTTGACAGCAACCGATACTATCTATACCGTACAAACACCAAACGAAGCAAGGATGCCTCAATCAGTGCTTATCCAGCGTGGATAAGTGAAAGAGGCGGAAAGGAATCCAAAATGATTTCAAACGGAAGCATCGCAACAAAGTCCCCCGTCAGCACCTCTAACCCAGCAACTGTTTCGCTCGCCGCATCTGCGACGATTCAGGCAAGGACCGTGACCACTACGCCGGCTGCTGCAGCCACTTCAGCTACAGCCACGTCAGCCACGGCCGCGGCAAAGCCTGTAGATGGAAAATCAGACAAGTCAGAAGGGAGGAGCTTAGATATAAATACACGCATGGAAACAAAGAATCTGGAAACAAAGAACGTGGAAACAAAGAACGCAAATTCGAATGGGAATGCAACTGGGCCGGCTGCGAGTACAAAGCAAACAGCCGCGGCGTCAGCTGCAGCGAAAGCAACGGCAGCGGAATCTGCTGGTCGTACGCGCGCACTCGAAGCCGCAGTGGGACAGATCGAGAAGGCATTCGGCAAGGGATCGATCATGCGATTCGTCGGCGACAATCTTCCAGACATCCAGGGCATCAGCACTGGGACATTGAGTCTCGATCTTGCTCTGGGAGGTCGCGGACTTCCGAAGGGTCGTATCGTCGAAATCTTTGGCCCAGAATCTTCGGGAAAGACCACGCTCGCGCTGACGGTGATCGCCAACGCGCAGAAGAATGGTGGCAACGCTGCATTCATTGACGCCGAGCACGCTCTCGATCCATCGTGGGCAAAGCGATTGGGAGTTGATTTAGAGGAGATGCTCATTTCACAACCCGATACTGGCGAGCAAGCTTTGGAAATCTGCGAACTTCTTGTGCGATCAAATGCAGTCGATGTGATCGTCATTGATTCGGTTGCTGCTCTGATTCCACGCGCGGAAATCGAAGGAGAAATGGGCGATAGCCACGTTGGATTGCAGGCTCGATTGATGAGTCAGGCGATGCGAAAGTTGACGGGTGCTATTGCCAAAAGCGAAGTGATCGTGATCTTCATCAATCAGTTGCGCGAGAAGATTGGCGTGATGTTCGGCAGTCCCGAAACAACGACGGGTGGACGCGCGCTCAAGTTCTATTCGACCATTCGCATCGATATTCGCCGTATTGGCGCGATCAAAGATGGTGAGAACAATGTTGGAAATCGCGTGCGCGCAAAGGTGGTTAAGAACAAGATTGCACCGCCATTCCGTGAAGCAGAATTTGACATTATGTTCAACGAAGGAATCAGCGTCTCGGGAGATCTCATCGATCTCGCTGTGAATCATGGAGTTGTCGACAAGGCCGGATCTTGGTTCAGCTATGGCGACGTTCGTTTGGGACAAGGTCGCGAAGCATCGAAGCAGTTCATTCGCGAAAATCCCGATCTCGCGGCGGAGATTCGCAGTGGGATCATTGCCAAGCGTGCACTCAATCCAGATGCGGCGATCACACCTCGAACGCCACGTGGCGGGGAGTGATTCGCTAGAAAATCGCAGATTTCGCTTCGGAGGCTTCACATTGTTCATAATGAACGCGTGCTTGCCTCCGAGGCAAGATCTCGCAGGTTTCACTTGTTTAGTCTGGTTTATAGTTGATTAAAAATGAAGTCGGTCGACGCATGTTGAATATAAAGTCAACACAAATTCAATAACGGGCCAGGGCGTCGGCCGACTATTTTTATAATTCCATTTTTTCAACATCATTCCGCAAAATTCATCAAATTCATAGAGTGCTACAATGTCCATCCGTCGCGGGCGTGGCGGAATTGGCAGACGCGCAAGATTCAGGTTCTTGTGGGGTAAAACCCGTGGAGGTTCGATTCCTCTCGCCCGCATTCGCTTGCTTTCGACTGAGAAGATTTTGATGAAGAAATCAAATCTCAATCACCGTTCACATGGATCAGTTGGTCCAGATCACCGAGAATGGCGAGACAATGAAAGCCGAGTGCAGGTGAAACTGTGATCTATCTTGATAATAATGCAACCACTCGACCCGCAGAAGAGGTTGTCGTGGCGATTGAAAAGTCATTGCGTGAAAATTGGGGAAATCCATCGAGTCTCTATACCGGCGGAGCGCGTGCAAGAGAGGCAGTCGAACTTGCGCGCCAACAAGTCTCTCAACTCGTTGGGTGTTCGCCACGCGAAATCATTTTAACTTCGGGCGGAACCGAGTCCTGCAATCTTGCGTTGGCTGGATCAATGGGCGGATTTCTCGCTGCAGATCAGGGCAAACGTAAGGTTATTGTGACAACTCGCTTCGAACACAGCGCGGTTCGAGAATGCTCGCAAGAGTTATCAAATCGATTTATCAATGAAGGGGCAGAAGTTGTGTGGCTTGAAGGTGGTCGCGATGGAGTGATAGATCCAAAGACTCTCGAGCATTTACTTCAGAAACGTGCAAGCGAAATTGCAATTGTTTCCGTGATGTGGGCCAACAACGAGACTGGCGTTTTGCAACCGATTACGCAATTGGGATCAATTTGCCGTCAGTATGGAGTTCGTTTTCATACTGATGCAACGCAGTGGGTCGGACGAATGCCAACCAACTTGGCGTCGATCGAAGTTGATTTGCTCACATTATCTGCGCACAAATTTCAAGGGCCAAAGGGAGTTGGCGCGTTGTACTGTCGTCGCGGCACCATGCTGCGATCGGCAATGATCGGCGGTCCACAGGAACGAGATCGCCGCGGAGGCACTGAAAATGTTTCGGGAATTATCGGGATGGGAGTCGCCGCAGAATTGGCGCTGACGTGGCTAAATCAGACGCCCAATCCATGGACGCATTTCGAGGCACAACGCAACCAATTCGAAGCGTTGGTCAGCGCGGGAGTACCAAATGCAATCATCTTGGCGAATCAGAATCTTCGGGTGTGGAATACGAGCAACATTGCATTTCCAAATCTGGAAGCCGAAGCTGTGCTCGTGAATCTTGCAAAGCATGGGGTTGCCGCATCCGCAGGTGCGGCGTGCTCATCTGGATCGCTGGATCCATCGCCAGTTTTATTGGCGATGGGAATCGCACCAGAAATCGCGCATGGAGCTGTGCGGTTTTCGATTTCTCGCGACACAACACATACAGAAATTATCTCTGCAGCAAATGCTGTGATCGAATCGGTTCAACAACTCTCGCGATCAATGCCGAAGACAGCATAAAGAAGTCAACCTCCTGTGACGGGGC
>JBEELA010000317.1:0-3410 GCA_041168365.1 Planctomycetota bacterium | reverse complement strand
TGAACATCATTATGGAAAATGTTGCTCTCCTGAAGGCAGGCCAGCGCGATCTGACTTATTTGCGAGCCGACGAGGGCATCTTGAATCAGAACATGGAATTGGTTGCGCCGGTTTCAGCTGTCGTCCAATACAGTTTCGTCGCTGAGCCTGCAGCTGCAGCAGAAGCAGCGCCTATGTCTTTCTTCGCCGTGGCAGATGCTGTGCCTCCAGTTGCAGCCGCGATCAGTATGGATGTCAGCTATTCAGGCTTTGGAACGCTCAACAATAATCAAACCGCAATCGGTTCATATATTGACCGAGTGCAGGCAGCTGGAAGTTCGCCCGATTTGGCGCCGCTGATTGAGGGCATTTTCGCTTTGCCGACTTCGACTGAACTTGCGGCAGCGTATGACTCGATGTCTCCCGAGGTCTACACGTCTTCGCAAAGGAATCTCGAACTTTCTTCAAGCCGTTTCATGGAAACGATGTTCGGCTGCAATCAACTTGAGAGCTCATACAAATTCAATGCTGATGGCGAAGAGATCGCAACAAACCGAACGGCATATCAAACGATGGAAGCCGAAGCATCGAAGGGTGCTGGTGAAGGTCAGGATGCAGCGAAAAAAGAATCTCACCTGTTCTGGGTGAATACAACGGCAGGTTTTTACACGAGTTCCCAAACTTCGCAGTACATGGGATTCACTGCAGACACGATCGATTTTTCGGCCGGTGTGCAGTGGGCATTGACAGACGAGTGGTATGTGGGCGCTGCTCTGGGGCATACAACATATACAACGAATTTCTCCGATGGAATCAGTGCAACGTCTGAAGGGACTTCATCACAAATCGGTGCGTATGTTGCAAAACTATTTGGCCCAACAAAAGTCTCGCTTGGAATTGCTGGTGGTGTGAGCGAGATCGATGTGGACCGATCAAACATTTTCTCGGCGACTGGCGCAGCAAGTGGCGAGCTTGATTCGGCGTTCTTCGCAACACGATTTCGAGTCTCTCACAACTTCGATCTTTCTGACTGGTATATCCGACCATTTCTCGACTTGGGCTTTTCGAGCATTCATAACAACAGCATGACCGAAACCGGTGCAGGCGCAATGAACCTTGTGATCGATGCGGGAACTTATAATGTCTTTACTGTTTCCCCAACTCTTCAAGTGGGCTGGGAAATCAAGAGCGGCAGCCTCTCCATTCGACCCAACGCATCAATTGGATACACCCGATATTCAAATTCGGCTCCATCATTTTCTGCCACTCTGCAAGGTGATCCAGGTGGCGTCTCATCTTTCGATGTCTCGGGATTAAACGATCTTGATTATCTCAATACAAGCGGCGGAATTGATTTGGCATTTTCAAACTCCGTTGTTTTTCAATTCGTTTATTCAGGACAGTTCTCTCAAAATACATCCGCAGATAACTACCAATTGAAGATTGTTTTCCCATTCTGATTTGTGCGCGTGGGTAGTCTGTCTGCATGGAAATGCAACAACAGATTGATCGGTTGCGGGCGACGACTCGGCGTCTGCAAATCGGGATCGTGGCGCTCGTTCTTGGAGCCGTGATTTGGGAATTGCGGCCAGGGCCAACGCCCGTGATTCCGCAAGTACCGCCGCCTGTATTGAATGTCAGTTACGACTCAATCACCTGCAAGGAATGGCGAGTCATTGACAAAGATGGGAAGGAACGAATTCATGCTGGAACCAACCCCGATGGGGGAGTCACCATGCAATGGATAGACCCCGATGGCAAAGTGCGAATTGTGGCGGCATCATTTGCCGACGGTCAGTCAGGTGTTCAGTGGTATGACCGCAATGGCAAGGTGCGAATTGGAGCAGGGACGAATGCGGATGGTGATGCCAGTGTTCTGTGGCTCGACATGGATGAAAACACGCGGATGAGCGGTCGGACGCTCGGTGACGGGTCGGCGAGCTTTCGTTGGTATGACAAGGATAAACGAGTGCGGATCGTTGCTTCAACCTTTTCAAGCGGTGGAGCTGGTATGTCGTGGTTCGATTCGGATGGGAATAGGCGAATCAACGCAATGACCCGCCCCGATGGAACGGTGATTTTGCCAAATAGCGAATCGAAATGATTGGAGCGATAACGCAGGGGTCGAATGCTCAACTTCAATGCGGGCAAACGCATCGTGCGATAGTCTTTGCATGGTCATTAGTTCTCACATGATTTGGAAAATATCGAAGGAATTGAGATATGGATAACCAGAGAAGTAGCGCTCATTTATTCCCCCACCCGTTCAGTCAGCAGCGTCTGATTTCTGGTCTGGCTTCGGGGTTCATGATCCTCTGTCTGACGGCGACAACATTCGCACAGTCATACTCACCTTCTGCCATTCCAGCCGTTCCTGATGCGCGAAAACCTGGTCGGAATATTCAGCCATCGCAACCATCTTCAACGCAACCACCTGCTGCGCAACCGCCTGCCACTCCGCCTGTTGCGCCAGCAACAACTTGGTCAAACGAAGGTTTGTTTTCGCAGTCAACCCAATTCGCTTTTCAATTGCAGCCAGCGAATCATCCCAAGATGCCAAGCATTGATCAGTTGATGCAAACATCGGTCACGCTTTATCAAACGTCTTCTCCAAATGGCATGCGATATTCAGGAAACCCATTGGCCAACGCGGCCTCGGTCAAGTTGACTCTCGCCGAACTTGCAGCGACAAAGGGTTCGCTGACCGATTCCGCGCGAGTTGTCATTCAGAAAGCAGTTGTCGCAACAGTCAATGCTGGTGGCGTGAATGGTGTTGCTTGCATCATGGATGCCGCGCCGACTGCCGATACTCCCAACACAGTCAATGTCGTCGTTGCGCAAGTTGGCAGTGTGCGCACGGTCACTTCTGGTGTGCGAACTGACTCGAAAGAGGAATCAGTCAACGACGCAAGACAAGCCACGATCAAGGAAGAATCTCCGATCCAAGAAGGGGATCTGCTTGAAAAAGCGGTCTTAGACGACTATCTCTATTCGCTCAGTCGGTTTCCTGGCCGCACCGTCAGTGCAGCAGTGACCAGCGAGCCGTCTTCGGCGCAAGTGGTGTTGGATTATTACGTTCAAGAAAAAAATGTCTTTGATGTCTACGCGTCGGTTTCAAACACTGGTACGGAGCAGACAAGTTATTGGCAGCAGCGAGTTGGAATCTTGGCGACGCAGTTGTCGAACAATGATGACATTCTTGCTATCGAATATCAGACAGCAAGTTTCACACAGACGCAGTCCGTCAGCGGCTATTACGACGCGCGTGTAGGGACAATGAAAAATCTTCGCTGGAGAGTGACGGGAAATTGGGGGAATTACAACTCGTCCGATGTTGGTCTTGCAGGTGAAGATTTCAACGGCAGCAATTGGGGATTTCAAGGCGATTTGATTTGGACTTTTTATCAGAAGCAAAACTTTTTTCTTGACTT
>JBEELA010000316.1:0-7289 GCA_041168365.1 Planctomycetota bacterium | reverse complement strand
GCAAATTGAAATTTCCGATATAAGTTTACCATCGATAACGGTTTACGTCCCTTGCAGTCCCCCTTTTCAGTTCATTCACCCTACTTTGGAAAAATGCTTATGTTGTTCAAGCAATTCTTTGTGTCTATCGCCATCAGTGCGGTGGTTCTCTCTGTCGCAGCGGTAACTACGGTTGCCCAAGATTCTCCCTATCCACCGAGTTTGCGCGGTATGGCGGTTCCCGAGCCTCCAACGATCGGGGAGTATATCCGCAGCCGATCGGCAGCGATTGCGCTTGGAAAGTCACTCTTCTGGGATGCCAACCTTGGAAGTGACGGACAGACAGCCTGTGCCTCGTGCCACGCCCATGCGGGTGTAGACCCTCGACGTACAAACGCAGTGAATCCCGGTGCCAACGGAACATTTGATGCGGGCGTCCTGCCTGGGCAGACCAAGGGGATTGACTTTTTCCCGACCGTGATATTTGAGGATCCACGCTCGCGATCCAGCACACGGCTTCGTAATATCGACGACGTCGTTGGTTCACAGGGCGTGCTCAAGCGTGTGTACCGCGAGCTTGTATCTGAATCGGGCCGCCTTGTTGAGCTCTGCGAAGATACGCCCGACCCTGTGTTTCACGATGCCCAAGGGAACGTGCGTCAGGTCACCGGTCGCAATTCGCCATCAGCCATTAATGCTGTGCTCAATGTCCGCAATTTTTGGGACGGTCGAGCCAATGCGATGTTCAATGGCGTGAATGGGAGCGGACCGCTCGATCCGACGGCGCGGGTCTGGCGCCATAGCAACGAAACCAACGTTCTTGAACCGGTGTCCGTGCTACTCGAGATGGGATCGCTCGCCTCGCAGGCGGTCGGCCCGGTACTCAGTTCGGTGGAGATGAGTTGTTCGGGCAAGATGATGTCGACGCTCGCGCACCGGATGCTTGACCGACGCGCACTCGATTCACAGCGCGTGTCGCATTCTGATTCGGTTCTTGGCAAATTTGCAATGCCTGATGGTATGGGGCTGTTCTACACCTACCGTGAACTGATCGACGAGGCATTCTTGCCCGAGTGGCATACGACCCTTCCAACCCCCGATGGCATTCCGCAGGTGGAGTCAAACTTCGCCCTGTTCTTTGGCCTAGCCATTCAGATGTATGAGGCAACCCTTGTCTCTGATGACTCGCGATATGACCGTTGGGCTGCTGCTGGCGGTCCCGTGGGTGGCGATGCGGCAGGTATTCTTACGCCGGAAGAGCGACGTGGTTTAGACATATTTGTTAACGAAGGGACGATGACTGGCGTTCCTGTTGCTAGCTGCATCAACTGCCATGCGAGTTCCGCATTCTCGAGCGCAACCTGGACAAAGATCGCCCAAGATTCCGTCAAGGTTATTGAGATCATGCCATCAGCGGCTGTTGCGGAGGCTGCTCGAGTGGTCTTTGCGGATTACCCCATTGAAGAGGCACCTGCCGCGCTGCCGTTGGATTTTATCCTTGACAACGCGATTGTAGAACTGTTCCGCATTGTGCCGCCAGAAAACGGCAAGGGCGAGAACGAGTTGATCCTTGTGTCAAGTTTGACGCTCCCAGACTTGGCACCACTGGGTTGTCCGACTGATGTCTCTCGCACGGGGGGCGTTTCAGCTAAGAAGCACGATGCCATCTTCTCGGCGAGCGTGCGCCGTCGAGTGTTGTCCAACGGCTCTTGCGGCACATCGATGTTCGTCCGAATCACGGGATTCCACGAGGGTTCTTATGAAGTCAGGGTGAACGGCATCGTCTATGCGATTAGTGAGGTGCAGGCCTCGGGAGCCTATGACCTTGGGTTCTACAACATCGGGGTTAGGCCAACCGCGGAGGATCTTGGGGTTGGTGGCTTGCAGGCTGGTGGAGTTCCGCTTTCCTTCACGCGACGTGTACAACAAGGCCTTGCGATTCCTGATGCGCCAACATCGGTGCCACATGTTCCAGCGGATATCCACGCTATGGTGGATGGAGCGTTCAAGACACCGGGACTACGCAATGTTGAATTGACAGGACCGTATTTTCATAATGGTGGCCAATCCACTCTGCGGCAGGTGATGGAGTTTTATAATCGCGGCGGTGACTTCCACCAGGAGAACCTTGTAGACCTCAGCCCAGAGATCTCCACGCTGGACCTTTCGGAGTCGGACATTGACGCCGTCGTAGCGTTCATGAAGACGCTGACGGATGAACGTGTCCGTGACGAAAGCGCGCCATTTGATCATCCAGAACTGCCGCAACCAGATGGAAACGCGCTGCCGGCGATAGGTGCCGAAGGTCGAACCGCTGACTGCTGGATACCTCTTCAGCCCTTCGATTATTACTTCACAGTTCCGACTGCGCCCCCGGATTGCGACGGCGACGGGCGGATTGACTCATGCGCGATCGCAGCGGATCCATCCCTCGACGTCAACCAAGACGGCATCCTTGATTCTTGCGTGTGCGTCGGTGACATCGTGGTGGACGGATATATCGACGCTAAAGACCTAGGCACCATATTGGTGCAGTGGGGTCACACCGGCAGCGGCCTCACGGGAGATGTGAACCGTGACGAGGTCGTGGATGGAATTGATCTTGGGCTGCTCATGGGGCGCTGGGGGGCATGCGGCAGTTGAAAGCAGATCCATGGCTTTGGATCGTGACTTATAGAAGACATCGATAGTCAATTACTGACTTGAGGAGCGGCGCACGAGGCAATCCAGCCATGCTGGGTTCACCTAGGGCGCCGCTCTTGCATAATCGGTTGCTGTATTTGAACAGCGTGTTACGGGCAGAACGCAGTGCTGCAGCCTTACGATTTGCCCGCAGCATGGTGGGGCAAATCTGCAAAACCCTGCGAAGTGAAAAAATGGGCGATACTGGATTCGAACCAGCGACCCCACGCGTGTGATGCGTGTGCTCTAGCCAACTGAGCTAATCGCCCAACAATCGCAGGATATCACGATGTCTCAATTCACGAAAGTCTCCGATATCCAATAGATTCGTTTGAAATCTGCAGGTTTCGTACCCTTCGCCCTCAATGCCTGCACTCCGTTTTCTCGCTGTTCAACCCGTGCGCAACGGCCTTGGAATTGTTGCGCTGAAATCTTTCAGCGCTGGCGCGCTTGTTTGCGAAATTGATGGCGACATCGTCACGAGCGACGAAGTCTGGTCCTTCTGGAAATCAGATCCACGCAAGGCCGCGAATTGTTTTCGGTATGACGCAGATTGCTACATCAGTCCACACGACAAAATCGGCGCATTTGCAAATCACTCTTGCAATCCAAATGTGCGAGTCGTCAAAAAAACAGGCCGACTTTTCTTGAGGGCGATCAAATCAATCGCAGCGACCACTGAAATCACACACGACTATTCAACGCTCTTGGGCGCGGATGATTCGTGGACGATGCATTGCAATTGCGGCGAAGTCCCGTGCCGAAAAAAGATTCGGAGTTTTCACGAACTGCCCACCGCAATTCTCAAGCGATATCTCGCCATCCAAGCAATTCCAGATTTTATTCTTGCGACTCGCTGATCCCAGAAAACATAAATAGCGGGGCATATACCAGCAACGCAGGTTGTTCATACACTCGCCCACTCTATGCCCGAAACACCAACGAAATCAATGGATGAAATTGTCGCACTCTGCCGCCGCCGCGGATTCATCTTTCAAAGTTCCGAAATTTATGGCGGCATCAACGGCTTCTGGGATTACGGTCCGCTTGGCACCGAGCTGAAGCGCAATCTCAAAGACGCATGGTGGAAAGATGTTGTGCGCTGCGATACGCCTGGACCAAACGGCGAATCCGTTCACATCGTCGGAGTCGACTGCACGATCATCATGAATCCAAAAGTCTGGGAAGCATCTGGGCACGTTGGCGGATTCAACGATCCGATGGTCGATTGTCGCGAGAGCAAGGCGCGTTATCGCGCGGATCATCTGACCGTTCTGGGCGCTGCGGATGCAAGCGCACGCTTGTACGCCTTCGTCGAAAACGACACGGATCAACGCGACAAAGCCATCAAGACACTTCTGAAATATGAAAAGTGCGACGCGCTCGATCCCGCACGACATCTGCTTCGGCCATTCACGCAGTTGACTGCCGAAGATCGCGCGCGTTGCATTGGTCCAGATGCGAAAGAAGTTGGAACACTTACCGAACCTCGCCAATTCAACTTGATGTTCAAGACCAATGTCGGCGCGCTCGAAGACCCATCAAACATCGCATATTTGCGCCCAGAAACTGCGCAGGGCATCTTCGCCAACTTCGAAAATGTGGTCAACAGCACGCGCGTTCGAATTCCATTCGGCATAGCACAAATCGGCAAGGCATTTCGCAACGAAGTCACTCCGCGCAATTTCACCTTCCGAAGCCGTGAATTTGAACAAATGGAAATCGAGTTCTTCATTCATCCAACGCAAGCCAACGAGTGGTACGCGTGGTGGCGCGAACAACGCTTCGCGTGGTGGCAGTCGATTGGATTGACAAGCGAAAATCTTCAGTCGCGCGAACATGATCGCGACGAACTTGCGCACTATGCAAAGACTGGCGCAGGCACAAGCGATATTGAATATCGATTCCCGTTTTCAGCGCCTGGATTCGGTGAACTCGAAGGAGTCGCGCATCGAAGCGACTATGACCTCTGTCAACATGCCGAGCATTCTGGTCGCCGCGACAAGATGAAATACTTCGACGCCGAAAAGAACGAGCGATATTTCCCCCATGTCATCGAACCATCCGCTGGTGCTGATCGCGGCACGCTCGCGCTTCTTTGCGAGGCATACACCAAAGACGAAACGCGTCCAAGCGGCGTGTATATGAAGTTCCATCCTCGAATGGCTCCAGTGAAAGCCGGCATTTTTCCACTCGTCAACAAGGACGGCCTTCCCGAAATCGCTGAAAAACTTTACAAGGACCTTCGCAAGCGTCACAACTGCGAATATGACCCAAAGCAAACGATTGGAAAGCGCTACGCCCGCATGGACGAAGCTGGAACGCCATTCTGCATCACCATTGATACCGACACGCTGACAGGGCAAAATGTCACGATTCGCCACCGCGACACGCAACAACAAGAAAGCATGAATATCGAAAAAGTTCCTGCGTGGCTCGCGGCTCAAGTAGGCGAAGCGTGATAAGGTTTCCTCTATATGAAGTCCGCATCAACATTTCTTTCCTCGTCCATTCTCGCTGTCATAGCAATCACTGGCTTGTCCGCATGCGACACCGCGCCCAAGACTGAAGATCGCGTCGCATTTACACAAGAGGCTCAGACCAGTCGCGCCTTGTTCTTGAGCGAAGTGACTGGACTCCAAGCACAACTCGATAAGAGCGCTGGCTATGCAGTATTCCCAGGAGTTGGTCAGTGGGGGCTTCTCTTCGGCGGTGGACAGTTTGGTCGCGGCGCAGTCTTCACACCAAGTGGAACCCAAGAGGGTTGGGCTGCATTGAGCAACCCAAATGTCGGTCTGCAAATTGGTGGACAGGGGCTTCAGTTGTTAATTGTCTTTGAAACTGCTGCGCGCTTCGATGAATTCAAAAAGAATGTGCTCGGAGGCAGCGCAGGCGGAACCGCAGTCGGCGGCGACGCTGGAACTGCGGCCGCTGCTGCATATGACAATGGAATCGCGGTCTATATCACTGGGCAAAAAGGCTTGATGGCTGGCGCATCGGTTGGCCTGCAATACTTGCGATATATGAGTTTGGCCGACGCAATTGCCGCGGACAAGAAGTAACGCGCGATCCGATACGAAGCGTGAGCGACAAACCTGACCGTACCTCCGACGCGCGTGACTTCATCGCGGACGCTCGTGACTTTATCGCGGACGCTCGGGGTGTAAAGCCAGAGTCTTTCGATCAGCTCTATTTGGGGTCACCAATTTGGGAAATCGCTCGACCACAAGCGGCGGTCAAGCTTGCTTTCCAACGCAACATCTTTCGTTCGCCAGTGGTCGACCTTGGTTGCGGCACAGGAGAAAACGCTCGATTTCTCGCACAAAATGGCCTTCAGGTGCTTGCAGTCGATTCCGTCGCGCGCGCGATAGAACTGGCTCGTCAATCGACACCCACAACCGATCTCATTCGTTTCGAACACGCCAATGTTCTCAACTTGCGCGGTCTCATCCCTGACGGCTGGGCCGGCTCAATTCTCGACAGCGGTCTCTTTCACGTCTTTTCCGATCAGGATCGTGCGATCTATGCCTCAGAATTAGCGCGCATCGCTCAGCCTGCGGCAACGCTCATTTTGATTTGTTTCAATGAACACGAGACTCGGCCTGGTCCGCGGCGCGTCACCCAATCCGAACTCCGCGCATCTCTGCGAGATTCGTGGGATGCGCAATCAATCGAACCCACGCGATACGAAATCAGTACAGATCAAATGGGTGCGCAGGCTTGGATGGCGGTGTTCACACGCAAGAATCTCTAAGGGAAAAAACCAGAGCGCAAAAACAACAGCCCCCCCTTTTGGGGGGGGTGTCGCGGGATGGATGGGAAGGAAAATCGAAAGTCAGGCTCAACGAAGAGAGCCTGCTGCGTCAGAAGTTGTTGATGGAACAACATCCTTCGCAAAAAATATTCGTTATCAAATCCCTTTTCTACTCAACCTCTCCAGTGTCTTTGCAGACAATGTCCTCGCACAGAGAGAAACCTTTTAAGTTTCGTCTCACGCAATTCAGAAAGAACATAGCACCAAAAACAAGCAATGCAATTTTGTTCGCTCATTTTTTTAATATTTTTCAAGGCGAGAGCGAACAGCTGTTGGAATAAAAAATCATAAAAAATGGCTTGAATTCCAGCAGTAAATCGAAACTCAAAAACAGCAAATTGCAAAAAGAAAAAGGTCGTCGTCCTCGGGGAGACCAAGGACGACGACCGGTTCAGTCAAGAAATTCTTGACGATTTTTACTTACAAGATTACGAGCGTCGACGTCGGCCGAAGGCGCCAGCGAGTCCAAGAAGAGCAAGCGCTCCTGGAGCTGGAACTGCACCGATCGTAAAGCTTCCGTATCCAAAGAGTGGTGTGGTCTGACCAAACGCGGCATAACCCAAGGTCATGTTCGCAGTGAAGACGGATGTGTTGGAAGTCAAGCGTGCAATTTGCAACAGTCGAACTTTCAAGCCCGCTCCGACGAGGTTCGCCGTTCCTGGGGTTGAGTCATACCAACCAGCATTGGTGTTGGCTGGAGCTACGATGTCGGAAGCGCCAGGTCCGTATGGAACCGCAAACGATGGATCCAATGCTGTTCCCCAACCGTTTCCAATGCCCTGCATGGTCACAAAGGAATCAGTCAAAGATTGAG